>DASZFO010000039.1 GCA_035939775.1 Pirellulales bacterium
GACGCTGCGATTCAACCGCCGCAACATCTTCGCCCGCGACGGCAATCAGTGCCAATACTGCGGCCGCCATTTTCCGACGAGCGAATTGAGCCTGGACCACGTCGTGCCGAGGAGCCGCGGCGGCGACACCTGCTGGGAGAATATCGTTTGCGCCTGCGTCTCGTGCAACGTGAAGAAAGGGGGCCGCACGCCGCACGAAGCCCATCTCAAGCTGGTTCGCCCGCCGGTCAAGCCGAAGCGCAGCCCGCTCTTGGCGGTCAAGCTGGGGAATCCCAAATACGAAAGCTGGAAGACGTTTCTCGATAGCGCCTACTGGTCGGTCGATCTGAAATAAGTACGAAGTGCGAAGGACAAAGTACGAAAAGGGACAACACTCCTGGCAGTCCGCGGCGTTCTTCTTTCGTACTTGGTACTTCGTACTTCGCACTTGTTTACATGCTGACGCAACACGATTTGCAGATTCGCGTCCGGTATCAAGAGACCGACGCGATGGGCCGCTTGCACCACGCGAATTATCTCACCTACTTCGAGCTGGGGCGCACCGAACTGCTTCGCGCGGCAGGGCTCAACTATCGCCAAGTCGAGGAGCAGGGTCTGTTCCTGGTCGTCTCGGAAATAACCTGCCGCTATCTGCGGCCCGCGAACTACGATGACCTGCTCACGCTCCGCACGACCGTTCTCTCGGCTCGCGGTGCGCGGATCGAGCACGATTATCAACTCTTCCGCGGCACGGAACTGCTGGCCACCGGCCGCAGCATCGTCGCTTGCGTCGATCGCCAAGGAACCGTCAGGCGCCTGCCGGAGTACCTGAGCAGGAAGTAAGATCCCGGTTGATGGTGATACCTGCGATTTGCCGATGCCAATCATCGTAAATCATGTTGGGTGGACCGTACTTATCTGTTCGGTTGCCGCGTTCTTGTTCGCGAGTCATGCATCGGCCGCGACCTCCGAGCCGCCGGCGGTTCCTGTCGGCGTGGACGCTTATCGGATGTGGGACCATTGGGCGGATCAGCGGATTGGGGTGCGGGCGTATATGCGGAGCACGTATGATCGGGCCGGGGGAAATGACTCGGCGGATGCCAGCCATTTTCTGTTTCAGACGGACGATGATTTGAGTGTGCCGCTCGATGTTGAAGGGCCGGGAATCTTGTATTTCGTCCGATACAACCATTGGCACGGCAGCCCGTGGCATTATGTCGTGGATGGCACAGATCATGTGGTGCAAGAGTCCGCGACGGCCGATCCGCGCCATCCGCGCGCGAATTCGGTGTTCATTCCGGAGCAGGCGTTTCCGTCGCCCTTGGCCGTGACCTGGTCGGCGACTAAGGGAGCGGATCTGAGCTGGGTGCCGATCGGATTCGAGCGATCGTTCCGGATGGCTTACGGCCGCACTCATTACGGCACCGGATATTTCATTTACCACCAGATCGTGCCGGGAACGAGGCTCTCGCGGCCGGTCCAGGCATGGACCGGCGCCGAGCGGCCCGATCAGGACGTGTTGGATCTGCTCAATCGATCCGGGCAGGACCTTGTACCGCGCGCCGACTCGGTTGAAGGACGACGGATGGGAATTCACGAACGCTCGGATGAGCGATTGTTGCCGGCCGGCGCGACGACTGAGTTGGCAAAACTTGATCAAGCCCCGGCCCTGTTGCGAGCGATCGAGATTTCCGTTCCCCGCGAGTCGGCGATGGAACTATCCAATGTGCGGCTGCGGATCACTTGGGATGGCCGGAAGGCAGCTTCGGTCGATGCGCCGCTGCCGCTGTTCTTCGGAGCCGGAACGCTTTACAACCGTGACGGGCGAGAGTATTTGGTCAAAGCGTTTCCGGTGACGATTCGGTTCGATGACCAACGAGTTCACCTGGCGTGCTATTTCCCAATGCCGTTTTTCCGCTCCGCCCGGATTGAGTTGGTCAATTCGGGCGAAGCGATTGACGAAGTGCGCTGGGCGGTTCGTTGGACGCCGCTGAAGGCCGCGCCGAACCAGGTTGGATATTTCCACGCCACGTACCGCGACCACCCGCAACCTGAACTCGGCAAGGATTTGGTGCTGCTCGACACCGCGAAAGTCGAAGGAGGCGGGGATTGGTCGGGACAGTTCATCGGCACGAGCTTCATCTTTTCGCACAACGCCGAACTCCGCACGCTCGAAGGCGACCCGCGATTCTTCTTCGACGATAGCAACACTCCGCAAGCCCAAGGCACGGGCACCGAGGAATGGGGCGGCGGCGGCGATTATTGGGGCGGGCTGACGATGAGCCTGCCGCTGGCCGGCCATCCCGTCGGAGCGCAGCAGGGCAAGGCCAAATCGGCGGACGACGCGGTCGAATCGGCCTATCGGTTCCTGTTAGCCGATCTGATGCCGTTCGGCAAGAATGCCCGCATCCAATTCGAGCACGGGGGCACGGACGAATCGAAGGAGCACTACGAGACGGTCGCCTACTGGTATGGGATTCCAGCGGCCTCGCTGGTGTTGACCGATGAATTGAAGTTGGCTGACGCCGAGAGCGAACGAGCGCACCACTACGTATCGCCGGACGCCAGCCCGCCTGGGCAGATCACTTCGCGTTATGAATGGGGAGTGGACCACATCGGCAAGCTGGAGGTCTATCCCGCCGAGACCGACTCGGGGCGGCACACGACCGGCACGTCGCAATTTACTTTGCACCTGCGGCGCGACAATCTCGGCGTTCTGCTGCGGCGGAAACTGGACTATGCATTTCCGAACCAGCGCGCTGAGGTGTTCGTCGCCGATGCGTCGCAATCCGCCGCGTCGTCGGCGGCGGATTGGAAGCCAGCAGGAGTGTGGTATCTGGCGGGCTCGAACACGTGCGTTTATTCAGCGCCGAAGGATGAACTCGGGCCGGCCGAGCACCATGTTCAGACCTCCAACCGGCGATTCCGCGACGACGAATTCCTCGTCCCGCGAGCACTGACGGAAGGCCGCTCGGCGATTCGTGTGCGCGTAAAGTTCACTGAAGTGCGGCGGCCATTGTTCCCCGGTCAACCCATTCCGCCGCTGGCCTGGAGCGAATTGAAATACTCGGCGTACTGCTTTGTGCGACCGGAGTTTGATCCGGGGCGGTGAGACGATGACCAAGCTGGCCGATTATTTCAGAATCGACATCGGTGTCCTGACCGCCAATCTTTGATCCAGCCGCTAGCGGCCAGGATCAGGCGCTTCATCGATCGGCGTCGCTCCTGGTGGGGGCATGCCGCCGCCGGAGCGGACGTAGCCCGTTCGTCCCCGCGCGTAATCGGCGGCCGTGGGCAATTGCGGGTCGATCTCGCCCCCGGCGACCGCGGCGTCGAAGAGCCGCTGCAAATAGGGCCGGCACCAACCGCAGCCCGTGCCCGCTCCGAAGCATTCGCTCAACTGCCCGACGCGGCGCGGCTTTTCCACGCGCAGATAATTGATCACCTTCCGCTTGGTGACGTGGAAGCAGAGACAGAGTTCGTCGTCGAGTTCCATTGACCGCTAACCTTCAGTCGCCGTCGCCAGTCGCAGCGCCACGCGGCAAGCGCCTTGAAATGAGCGAACATCTAGCCGCTCGGAAATTGTATGCGCGTTCATCTGTCCGCAGCCGAGCGTGACCGTCGGAATTCCGCGGGCCGTCATCCAGTTGGCATCCAGTCCGCCGTTGCTGACGGCTTGAATCGGCTCGACGCCGATCGAGCGCAGCGCCCTTTCCGCGGCGGCAACGCACGGCTCGCCATCGTTAAGCCGAAATGCTTCGTAATCCAAACGTCCGTCGAAGGCTACCTTCCCCCGCCGCCCTAGCGAACTCTTCACCTGCCGCGCGGCCCGCTCGAACGCCCGTTCAAATGCCTTGACGATCCGCCCGCGAAAGGCCGGATCGTGGCTGCGGGCTTCGGCCTTCAACCGCACGTGGTCGGTCACGACGTTGGTCGCCTCGCCGCCGGCGATCGCGCCGATGTTGCTGGTGCCGCGGCGGCGGCCCTTTCGCACCTCGGCGTGCCAGCCCTCACGCTGGAGATCGGCGATCGCCAACCCCGCGATGGCGATCGCGCTGACTCCCTGCTCGGGACAAACGCCGGCGTGGCTGGCTAATCCCTCGATGTCGATCTGCATCCGATATCCTCCCGTAGCGCCCACGGTCACTCGGTCCAAGCTGCCGCCGTCCCAATTGAAGGCCAGCGTCGGGTCGCCGAGCAGGCCCAGGTCTGCATACCGTGCGCCATATAAGCCGATTTCCTCTTGAATCGGCCAGAAGAACGTGAGCGGTGGATGCGGCAGCTTGCGGAGCAGGATAGTCAGCGCGGCGGAGAGTATTACGGCCACGCCGGCTCGATCATCGGCCCCCAGCCCCGTCTTCGGGTCTGCCGAGCACACGAAATCGCCTTCGAGCTTTGGCTTCGCGCCGCGGCAGATCGGCACCGTATCCATGTGGGCCATAAGGAGCCGCCGCGGCGCGCGATCTGTGCCGGGCAATCGCAGGATCAGATTGCCCGTATCGCCCGCCAACGGCGTTCGGCGATGGGCTCGATCGGTGCGAATGGCGGAGGCCGGCGCGCCGGCTTCGCGGAGCCGCTCGGTGATGAACGCCGCCACGCAGCCTTCTTCACCGCTCAGTCCGGGGATCGCCATCAACTGCATCACCAGCCGCAGCGCCTCGTCTAGGTCGGGCTCGGGGGCGCACGATGATGCATCGTTCGGAAGATTGGCGGCGGTCGAACCGGATCGTTTGCGATTCATGGCGGTCATCGAGCGCGGCGGTCAACTTGCCGCGCTCGATGGCATATCCTATCGTGGCGAATGACGAATGTCGAATGATGAATGGCTAATGGGGTAGGGTGCGTCAAGTCCGCGCTGACGCACCGGATTGGGCGTTAGCGCCTCATTCAATCTGGCGGTGCGTCTGCGCAGAGCCTTGACGCACCCTACGACTATTGCTCTTTGAATCGGAATCCGCGCGAATTCAACTCAAGTGTCAAGGCGGCTCATGCGGTTCTTCCTCGCCGGCATCATGCAGGGATCGCACCTCGGCTTTGTGCTGCACAATCAGGATTACCGCGCGCGGCTCAAGCGACTGCTGGCCGAGCATTTTCCGGACGCCGAGATTTACGATCCGCTGGCCGATCATGCCAATTCGCTCGATTACGACGAGCGGAAGGGGCGCGAGGTCTTCTGGCATCACAATCGACTGTGCCGCGAAGTGGATGTCGTATTGGCGTTTGTGCCCGAGGCCTCGATGGGAACCGCGATCGAGATGTGGGAAGCTTACGAGCATGGCCGAACGGTAGTGACCATCAGTCCGCTCAAGCACAACTGGGCCGTGAAGTTTCTGAGCCATATCCTTTACAGCGACGTCGAGCAGTTCGAGGAGGCGCTTGTCAGCGGCGAATTGCCGCGCAAGTTGCGCGAGACCGTGAAGCCGCATACCTGACAGCTCGATGACCCCGTATACTTGGCGCAATCCATTTAATCCCGTTTATTGCTCCGGCCGCAGACGGCGGAGCAGTTTCGGACTTGCACGAGCGGTCGGGTATGATGGGGGCATGGACGAAGAACGCTCCACTCCCGTATTCATGCCCATGCTCGCTGTTCTCTTGGCTATCACCGAGAGGAACAAGGGGGCGCCCCTCTCGCGCGATGAGGTACTGGCGGTCCGCGACAAAGCGCCACGCATAATGATGACACGTTCAGATGCGGCGGCATTCGCGGCTAAGCGAGGAAGCGACATTGACCAGGCACGTGCCTTCGAGAGTTGGCAGGAATTCCGCGCCAGCCAACAACCGCCTAGGAATACCTGATTTCAGACTGACCCGATACCGATTTCACCGGAAACTTGACCCTCGGATCGAATCGTACCTATACTGAAACTATCCGCGGGCGGCGCTGGTCGGGGTCGATCTGTTCATGCCAATTTGCCCGTTCTTGTCTCATTTTGTTTGAGTGCTGCAGAGAGAGGCTTCTAATGTGTCGTGTTCGATTTCGCGGTGCAGTAGTTTGCCTTTTGGCCCTGGGGATGATTGCCTGCGAGGCCGCCGTGGCGATGGCTCAGGCGCCGGGGGGCGCGCGGCGCGGAATGGGTCCGCCGGCCGGGTTTAGAAAGCTTGCTCCGGGGGTCGAATCGACGATCCCTCCGCTCACCGATCCGCACGACACCGTCATGTATCACGATGTGGTCGAATTGCTGGCGCCCAGCGCTGCGGCCGATGCGGAGTGGACGCCGTCGCACACGTCGCCGTCGAAGACGCTGAAAGCCCTGTCCACCAATCGGGCCTTTCGCACGACCGCCTGGTATCTGCAATTCACTTTCAAGCCGCTCCGAGTGATTCAAGTCGATTTGCCTAACGATCAGGGGCGGCTCGAGCGGAAGACTGTTTGGTATATGGTCTACCGGGTAAGCAACGTCGGCGGCCATCTCAAGCCGATCGAAAAGGCGGCTGACGAAGGCGCGCTTCCCGCCGCGCCGGAGGTCGAGGCGGTCGACGACCCCGGCCTGCCCGGCGGAATCCATTTCTTTCCCAAGTTCACGCTCGAAGCGGAAATCGAGGGGGTGAAGAAAGTCTATCTCGACAAGATCATGCCGCTGGCCGTCGAGGCGATTCGCAAGCGCGAAGACCCCAACCGCCGGCTGCTGAATTCAGTCGAAATCGGTGCTCAGCCGATCAAACTCAGCACCGCGACGGAAGACAACAGCGTCTGGGGTGTGGCCACTTGGGTCGGCGTCGATCAGCGGATCGACTTCTTCTCGATTTATGTCACGGGACTCACGAACGCCTATCGCTGGACCGATCCGCAGGGGGTATTCAAGGCCGGCGATCCGCCCGCCACCGGTCGCCAGTTCACCCACAAGACGCTCCAATTGAATTTCTGGCGGCCGGGTGATGAATTCGCCATCTATGAGGATCAAATCTACATGGGATCGCCCGAGGATAAGGTGGCCAAAGTTGCCGACCCGGACAACCCGGACCGAGTCGCCACAGGCAAAGAAGTCCCCTCGCAGCCCGGGCGGAATTGGGATAAGATTGTTGACTACCGCTGGGTTTTCCGCTAAAAGGGGCGGTTCCCCAGTTGACTTGATCTTTCCCGCCGATGTCGTTCGGCCTGACGGAGTAGCACTGATGGCACACAAGAAGGGCCAGGGTTCCAGCCGCAATGGCCGCGATTCGCAACCGCAGCGGCGCGGCGTGAAGCGATTCGCCGGTCAACAAGTGCGAGCCGGCAATATTCTCGTCCGGCAGGTCGGCAATCGATTTCATCCGGGCCGCGGAGTCGGCCAAGGAACTGATTTTACGCTCTACGCCTTGCTCGACGGCGTCGTGATGTTCGACCGCGAAGGCCGGCGAGTGAACGTGGTCACGGCCGCAGTTTGAAACCGGCGCAGATTGAAACCGGCATAGTTTAAAACCGGCGCAAAGCCTCGGTTTCATATCCGTCGTTGTAACCCGGAGCCAACGGCGACGGCGACTGGTCGGAATTGCCCGTCGCCGCTGGCTCCGGGTAAAGCGATGCGCGCATGTTTGTCGATCGGGTGAAGATCTTCGTGACGGCCGGCAAGGGAGGCAACGGCTGCGTCAGCTTTCGCCGCGAGAAGTTCGTTCCGCGCGGCGGACCTGACGGCGGCGACGGCGGCGATGGCGGCAGCGTCGTGATCGTGGCCGAGGCCGGCGTGGATAGCCTCGCGGCGCTCGCTCATCGCAAGCATTGGCGGGCCGAGTCCGGCGGTCCCGGCACCGGCAGCGATTGCCACGGCCGCAGCGCCGAAGACCTCGTGATTCACGTTCCGCCGGGGACGGTGCTGCACGACGCCGACGGCAATTTCATGCTCAAGGACCTTACGCGTCCCGGCGAGCAAGTGATCGTCGCCCGCGGCGGCCGGGGCGGCAAGGGAAACGTGCATTTCAAGTCGGCCACGAACCGTGCTCCGCGCGAGCACACGCCCGGCGGCGAAGGAGAATCGCGCAACCTGCTGCTCGAGCTAAAGGTGATCGCCGACGTCGGTCTGGTCGGCAAGCCGAACGCCGGCAAGAGCACGCTCTTAAGCCGGCTCTCCCGCGCCCGGCCTGAGATTGCCGATTATCCGTTCACCACCAAATATCCGAACCTCGGCCTGGTCGATCTCAGCGTCGATCGCTCGTTTGTGATGGCCGATCTGCCCGGCTTGATCGAGGGCGCGCATGCCGGGATTGGGCTGGGGCACGAATTCCTGCGCCACATCGAGCGGGCAGGGATACTCGTCCACCTCGTCGAACCGATGCCGAGCGACGGCAGCGATTTGGTCGCGAATTATCAAGTGATTCGCCATGAACTCGTGCAACACGCCGAGGAGCTTGGCACGCGTCCGGAGATCGTCGTGCTCACGAAGTGCGAGCTGCCGGGCGCCGAAGCGGCCCATCGCCGCTTGAATGAAGCCCTCGGTCGCGACGTGCTCGCGATCAGCGCCGTGACGGGAGAAGGGCTGGATAAGCTGCTGTGGGAGATCACACGGGAGTTGGACGCGCGAGAGGTGCCAAGGTGAGCGCCCGCGAATCTCGTACTTCGCACTTTGTACTTCGTACTTGAAATGGCTGCGCCATTGATCGCGATCGATATCGGCAATAGCCGCATCAAGCTGGGGCTGTTCGACCAGGCGGTCGATCCCGATCGAGTGCCGCTGCCGAGCCGCGTTCTCGATCTGCCGGTCGATCGCTGGGAAGGGACGCAGTTAGCGGCATGGCTTCCCGCGGCACTGGATTGGCCCGAGTGGCGAGTTGCCAGCGTGAATCGCCCAGCGGCGGCGAAGCTGTTGGTATGGATCGAGCGCGAATGTCGCACTCCGGCGGGAACTCCGCCGGCCGCGCGGTTGTTGACGGTCGCCGATTTGCCGCTGGCCGTGCAATTGGAGCACCCCGAGCGGGTCGGTGTCGATCGTCTCTCCGCGGCAGTGGCCGTGAATCGCTTGCGAACGCGGAATCGCCCCGCGATTGTGGTCGATACGGGCAGCGCCATCACCGTCGATCTCATCGGGGCGGACGGCGTCTTTCGCGGTGGAGCGATACTGCCGGGGATCGACATGTCGGCCAGAGCGCTACACGAATTCACGGACTTGCTCCCGCTCGTATCGCTCAGCGACCTGGCGGAGCCGCCTGCGGCACTCGGGATTTCGAC
Source organism: Pirellulales bacterium (assembly GCA_035939775.1). Taxonomy (NCBI): domain Bacteria; kingdom Pseudomonadati; phylum Planctomycetota; class Planctomycetia; order Pirellulales; species Pirellulales bacterium. The sequence continues at coordinate 9,122 of DASZFO010000039.1, forward strand.
GGTGACCGCAATTCGCAGCGGCCTGTTTTGGGGCGGCATTGGCGCGGTGCGAGAACTGACCAGCCGATTGGCGGTGGGGCTTCCGCAGCCGCCGGAATTGTTTTTCACGGGGGGCGCCGCGGCGCACCTCGCCCGGCCGCTGGGGCTTGAGGCCCGCTACGAGCCGCATTTGGTGTTGAGCGGCATCGCGATGGCGCGGCCCTGAAACGAGGCGCCCGGTGATCGACGAACCGAGAGCGACCGTTGTGAAACTCACGCCCGACGGACGAGGGGCGGTGGCGGTGTTGCTCGTCGAAGGGGGCGAGGCGGCTGAGCTGGTCGGCAGGCATTTCTTCGGCCATTCCCCCGAGCCACTTGGTTCTCGACCGCTGAATCGAATCCTGCACGGACATTGGGGCAGTTGCGGTGGCGAAGATGTCGTCGTTTGCCGCCGCAGCGCGACCGAGGTGGAGATTCAATGCCATGGCGGCAGCGCGGCGGCCGAGCGAATCGTGGCGGATCTAGCCGCCAATGGCTGCGCCCTCATGGATTGGCGCGAGTGGATTGGCTCACGCGAATCGAGCCGGATTCGGGCTGACGCTCGCGCTCTGCTCGCCAACGTCCGCACCGAACGGACCGCCGCGATTCTACTCGATCAATACCTTGGCGCGCTCGACGCGGCGCTCGCCAGAATCGACGGCTATCTCGAAGCGGACGATGCCAATGCCGCGCAGACCGGCTTGCAAGCGCTCGTCGCACATTCGTCCGTTGGATTGCACCTTGTCGAGCCTTGGCGCGTCGCGATCGCGGGACCGCCGAACGTCGGCAAAAGTAGCCTGATCAATGCGCTCGTCGGCTATCGGCGCTCGATCGTTTTCGATCAGCCGGGCACCACGCGCGACGTCGTGACCGTGGCCACCGCGATCGACGGCTGGCCGATCGAGCTTTCCGACACGGCCGGCCTGCGGGCAAGCGACGACGCGCTCGAGAGCGCCGGCGTGGAACTTGCCCGACGGCAACTGGCGGCGGCGGATTGCGTCGTGCTCATCTTCGACGTCACCGAGCGCTGGACGGACGAGTGTGAATCCTTGATTCAGGACTACCCGGCGGCGATCGTCGTCCTCAATAAGGTCGATCTCCTGCCCGATACCGAACCGGCGCGGGGACAATTTGGCGGATGCGGGGCGCCGCCCCTCTTGACGAGCGCCGTCACGAACTGCGGGATCGACGATCTCGCGGCGACGCTCGTTCGCCGCGTCGTGAGCCATGAGCCGCAACCCGGCGATGCGGTCCCCTTCACACCGCTTCAAGTCGAGCAGGTTCGCGCCGCGCTGGATGCCGTCAGCCGGGGCGATCTCTCGGCTGCGCGAATTCAAATCCAGAATGCGGCCGGTAGGGTGAGTCGAGCGAAGCGCTGACGCACCGGACCTCGCCGCAGTGGCCGGCTTCACACTGCTCGCGGTGCGTCTGCGCAGAGCCTTGACGCACCCTACCGCTCGTCACTTGCCGCTCGCCGCGTCCGCCTGAAAGAAATCGGTGACGCGACCGATGGCGTCCACCAGATGCCAGATCGCTGAATAATGCCCGGCGTCGTACCAATGAATTTCCGGGCGGCCGAACGCTTGCCAGAGCGCCTCGGTGCATTTCTTGGGGATGATCTCGTCGTGGCTGGCATTGAGCATCATGACTTTGCGGCCGCGAACGCAATCGCCGTACGACGCTGGATCGACTGTCTTCATCAACTCCATGAGCGAATCGCGCGTCCCCCCGGCGGCAATCCAGCGTTGGCGGGCATCGACGGCGTGCGGATCGGTCGATTCCCACAGCACGAGGGCGATGCCACCGCCGGCGAGCACCGGACAAATCTTGTGAAACCGTGGCTCGATCGCTCCCGCCAAAGCCGCCGTGATCCCGCCGAGGCTGATCCCGAACACGCCGATCTGGTCGCGATCGACTTCCGGCTCCGCGGCGAGCCACGCGGCCGCATAGCGGATATCCTTCACCGCCTGCGTCATGCCTTCGATCGTCTGCCGCGGATCGGCCGAGATCATTCGCACGTTGGCATCGATCGGGCGTCTCGGTCCGTAGTAGGGCATGATGACGAACAGCGACGCGACTCCGCGGTGCGCGAGTGCCGTGGCGAACGTCCGCGAGAGCGGAAAATCGCCCCCCAGGATGTGCAGCACGATGCAGGCCGGATGCTTGCCCGGCGTGGTCGGGCAATAGTATTCGCAATGGACCGTGTTGTTTGGCTCGTACTTCGTTTTCACCGGCGAGGGAAACGTGACGAACGACAGGCTGACGTCGTCCGAAATCGAGTTCTGTGGCCGTCGCTCGAACTGGAATGCCGCCGCGTCCAAGCGAAACGGCTTGGGCACCGCAGTTTGCTCTTTCGAATCCGGCTCGAAGCGAACTTCACCGTGCCGAATCGCTTTTTCCGGGGCGCTCGCGGCGGACTGGTACGGAACGACCTCCGTGTCGTTCCGCGGGCCGTGCCGAACTGAGTTTTCAGCCGGCGCGGCGGCGATGGAGCATGCAACGCCGACACATGCTATCAGCAATGCAAGGCGCGAACCGGAGGAAAAACGAATGCTCGCCATATTCTCCCTCTTGCCAAGTCGGCGGCGCGTGACAGCACGACTGCCATTGCCGCGCTCCGTCGCTAACAGTATATACGCTCCTCCCATTTCATGGAGCAGCAGGCTTCGTGCTCGACTTGGGCGAACTTGCGCTGACTCCGGTTCGCAAGCTAACGAACGTCTTCCGGACTCCGACCTACGACCTCCGACCATGTCGCCCAACATATTGATTGTGCGATTGAGCGCCGTCGGCGATGCCGTTCACGGCTTGCCGGTGCTGTGCGCGCTTCGGGATTCATTTCCGCGAGCCAGCTTGACCTGGGTGGTTGAGGAGCGGGCGGCGGCGGTAGTCCGCGGCCACACGGCGCTCGACCGGTTGATCACGGTGCCGCGCGGTTGGTTGCGCAAACCGCTGGCGGTGCTGCGGCTGCGGCGCGAGTTGCGGCGCGTGCGCCCCGAGATCGCCCTCGATTTGCAGGGGCTGACGAAGAGCGCCATGGTCGCCTGGCTTTCCGGGGCTGGCCTGCGAATCGGCTTCGCCCGCCCGGAAGGGCGCGAACTGAGCCGCGTGCTGAACAACCGGCTCATTACGACCTCGACGACTCACGTGGTCGATCGCTATCTCGAATTGCTCGGGCCGCTCGGGATCGCTCGACCGTCGGTTCGATTCGACCTGCCGCGACATGCGGAGGACGAGGCGACCGTCGCGCGTTTCATCCGCGAGCGCGGTCTGGGGAGCGGCTTCGCGGTCGTCAATCCGGGCGCCGGTTGGCCATCGAAGCGTTGGCCCGTCGAACGGTTCGCGGCGGTCGCGCGCCACTTGGGCCAGCGCCGGCATTTGCCTACGGTCGTCGCCTGGGGTGGAAAAGAGGAATGGGCGATGGCCGATCGGATCATTACGACTTCGGCCGGCACGGCCCAAATGGCCCCGCAGACCTCACTCGGCGAATTGGCCGAATTAGCGCGGCGAGCCAAACTGTTCGTGAGCGCCGACACCGGCCCGCTCCATATCGCGGCAGCGGTCGACACGCCGTGCGTCGGCCTGTTCGGCCCCATGCCGGCCGAGCGCAATGGCCCTTATGGCGCGAAGCACATCGCGCTGCAGAACGCGCGCCTGGAAGGCTCAAGCCGCAGCCGGCGCAACGCCTCGGACGACACGATGCGGGCGATCAGCGTCGAGGAAGTCTGCTGGGCCTGCAACCAAATTCTGGATCGGGAAATGCCCGGTCGCCCGGCTGAAATTCTCACGCCGCCAGTTCGATTCCCCAGCGCGACTGCGGCCTAGAAGCGCTTAACACCACAGCGCACGGAGTAGCGGAATTCGCCAGAATTCCGACGCTCCGCCGCTCCGCAGGTCCGAATTCTGGTGAGTTCGGCCACAATTCTGCCAAGAGTGCGCTGAAGTGTTAATATGTTTACGGGGTCGGGCGCGAGCGACTTGATCGAAAGCTCCGTTAGTAGAATGCGCGGCGAATTAATCCGCTTGTCCAAGGTTCGAGTCCTTGTCGCGCGACGACTTGTGAATCCGCGGCAGCTAGACAAATCTCTCGAGAGCCGAAATCATGCCGCTGTGGTTTGTCGTGGGCCTGTTCGCTGTGCTGATCGCGCTTCAGCTTGGCGCCGTCGCCTTGTTCTTGTGGTTGGGTACCCGTTGGTGGAACGTGCCGAACGTCAGCTTCCGCCGCGCAATGGCGACGACAATCACTTTACTCCTCTGGGGCGCCGTAATACTTGCCGCCGAGCCCTGGATCGGAGAGAAATCATCATCGATCGCTCCGGCCATTGCGTTGCTGGTGCTCGGCCTCGGCGGACAACTATGCATCATCAAATGGATTCTCCGAGCGCGGATAGGCAAGGCCGTCCTGATGTGGCTGGTCGTAGCCGCCGTAAGTTGCGCGTTTGGATTGGCTCCCGCGTTTGCCATTCGGGCATCGCTGCTGGAGACCTTTGTCGTGCCGACCGGCTCGATGGCGCCGACGATCCTTGGCTCGCATAGCAACGTACTCTGCAATGATTGCGGGTTCTCCTACGCTGTTGGGAGAAGGCCGATGGAGCAGTTTAATATTGCATCCGCTATTTGCCCCAATTGTGGTTCGACCGACCCGTCTACTCTTCAGACAACGGTTCTTTCCGGCGATCGAATCTTCGTTGAAAAGAGAGCGGCCCTGCGTCGCTGGGGTTTGATTGTCTTCCGACCGCCCGATCAACCGCAAACGCTTTTTGTAAGTCGGCTCATAGGATTGCCGCGCGAAACGGCCGCTCTATCTGGCGGCCACATTTACGTCGACGGCAGAATTGTTCGGCGCGATCTATCGACGGCTGTCGATCTTTGGCAAACGAGCCACGACACTCGCTTCTTCGCGCACCAAGTTGCGCCGAAGACTCCCCACTGGCAGCCCGCTGCTGATTCCAAGTGGCGCCAAAATGGACCGGCCTGGAGTTGCGATGCGTCCGATGGCGATGGCGGCGAGTTGCAGTTGCAGGGAGACATCGTCGATCGACTCGCCTACAACAGCCCATATCCGTCAGTTCGCCAGCAGTTTTTCACCGGCGATATCAAGCTCGACTGTTCGATTGATTCCTTCGATGGAGATGGCAAGCTGCTCGTCCGATGGGACTTTGACAAACAGAGCGCGGTGGCGACCATCGGGGCCGACGGAAAAGTTAGTCTCGACGTTGTCGCCGCAAATGGAAGGGATCATGCGGCTCAGCCTTTGAAGGCCGATGCAACACTCGCCGCGAGACCATCGCGCGGGCAACTTATCACATTCGCAGTCCGCGACGGGCGCGCGTACGTCTGCCAGGACGGCAAGACTGCGGTCTCAATTGACGTCGGCTCCGAGACTCTCGCAGACCAAAGCGAAGAACCGCCGGACAGCGGATGCCGCCTTGCAATCGGCGTGCAGCGGTGCAAGTTGGCGATGTCCCGATTGTTGCTCTCGCAACAAATCGGCTTCCGCACGATCAAAGAGATGGGAGCCGACGCCGAACGGCACGTCAGTGCCAAGGCATTTGGTTCCGCAATGAAACTCGGGGCTGACGAGTATCTCGTGCTCGGCGACAACACCGAATTCAGCCGGGATTCGCGATTCTACGGTCCCATCAAGCGCAAGGCGATTATCGGGGTCGCCCGCTGGATCTATTGGCCCGTAGAGCGCTGGCACGAGTTTCAATAGCTCGTTTCCATCGCTTGCGGCTTCGGGTCAACGTAGCCCAAAACGCAAACCCTGGGGTCCAAATCGCCCTGACGTGCCTTACTTGCTATCGGCCAGCTTATAGCTCTTCGAGACGTCGGTGAAGATTTTCTTGACCAGCTCATCCTTCGCCATCTTCGCGGCCTTTGCTTGGCAGTTGGCGCAGCAGAACGCGACCTTGACGCCGTCCACGTCCACGGTCTTATCGGCGGCCAGCGGCTTGCCGGTGAACGGGCACTTGGTTTCGACCAACTGGCCGGTCAGCGCCATTTGAAGATGGGCCTTGGCCGCGAACTTGGCAGGATCCTTCTCAAAAGCCGTTGGGCACTTGTCGCAGCACAGATAAACCTTGCCTCCTTCGAAATTCACCGCATGGTCTTTGCTGGCAGGCTCGCCAGAGACGGGGCATTTGCCGACGTTGTCGCCGGTCTTGTCTTCGGCACGGATCGCGGGAACCAACAACAACGCTGCCAGAACCGCGAAGCCCAGAAATCGAGTCTTCATGTTGTTATCTCCTTGTACGGCGAAATTGAGGTGGGGATGCGATGGCGGGATACGACCGGCATAACCGCGAGCCGCGACGTTGCCGGTGGCTTCAGCTTACCTATGCCAATACGCCGATTGCAATAGACCGGCCCTAAAATGCGGAAAATCGGAAATCAGCCGACGGCCGAAGGGGGCTTCGTTTTGCCGAGCAGCAATTCCAGATAGCTGCGCCGTTCGCCTTTGCCGAGCTTAAGCTCCTCGGCCAACGACGCGAGGCAAGCCTTGGCGTGCTGAACTTCGGCCTCGTCGGCATCAATTTCCAGTTCGACGAAACTCCCCAGCGGCTCGACCTCGTCCAAGGCCGCTTCCACACGTTGTCCTTGCCAATTGAACGTTGCGGAGCGGCGGCGTTTGCGAACCTCGATCACCGGCCGGAACCCGAGCGCTTCGAGCAATTCGGCCCAGGTCGCCGCCCCCTCCGCGCCCGAGGCCAACGGCAGCTCGATTTCGCGGCGAGTTTTCGTGGTCGGATCGATCTTCGAGCCTTTGTACGTGATGAAGTTCTGCTCGCCGACGCGGCGAATCCGCAGCGCTTCGTCCGTCTGGGCGAAGTCGCGCACCGGATGAGCGTAATAGAGATCGGCCTGCTCGACTGGCGCCTCGATCGTCGCCCCCAACTCAGTCAGATGACGCTCGATCTCGGCCAGATCGGATATCGGGAACTTTTGTTCGACTTCGAATCGCATCGGCCGGTACCGAAAGCTCAGTGAACGGAATCCAACGCACGGAGCACGAGAATTCGCCGAGGAGACAGGAGTTGTTTTGTGTTCTCGTGTTCGCCGGGCAGCGATTCATCGTATACCATATTGTGCGGCAATGGCAGCTTCCGCGATCCTCCTGCAGGGAAATCAACCGTGGCAACTAACCCAGATTCCGTCCCGTCCGATCGCCCGAAACCGGAAACGAGCCACAAGCGTGGGAATCTGGCCGCTTGGCTCGTCTTCTTTGCTGCTGCAATCGCCGTCGGGATCGTGTTCGAGATGTCGGGTGGGGAAGAGATGGGGGTCCGTCATCCGGCGGTCGGACACCGGCTGCCGCATCTGGAATTGAAGCCGCTCACCGGCAATGGCAAGGCGGTGACGCTGGCCGATCTCGATGGCAAAGTGACGCTGATCGACTACTGGGGAACCTGGTGTCCGCCCTGTGCCGAAGAATTCCCGCACATTGCAACGTTGGCAGCAAAATACCGCGACCGGCCCGATTTCAGCGTGCTGGCAGTCTCCTGCGGCGGCCGAAGCGCGGAACGGTTCGACGAGATCGCTGTCGAAACGGAAGCCTTCCTCCAGAGCTTCAAGATCGACATGCCGACCTACAAGGACCCCGGCGGCTTCAGCCGGCGCGGCGTCGACATGGTTGCCGGTTTTGCCGGGTATCCGACCACGATCGTGCTCGATCGCCAGGGTGTCATCCGCGGCATGTGGGTTGGATATCGGCAGGGTTATGAACGGCAGATCGAGAAGTTAGTCGGGGAATTGCTGGAGACGCCAGCGACGCCGGCCGGCAAATGATCTCGTAGTCGTAGGGTGCGTCAAGTCCGCGCTGACGCACCGAGACCCCGCCGCGACGATCGGGCCGCAAAGCACTCCACGGTGCGTCTGCGCCGACTTGACGCACCCTACGACTCCGGACGATGCAATAATTCGCGGAGCTGCCGAGCCGCATTCGCGGGATCGGTGGAGGCGAGCACCGCGCCGCTGATCGCCACGCGGCCGATGCCGGTTGCAAGCACGTCGGAGACATTCTTCAAGCCGATTCCGCCGATGGCGAATGCCGGCAAACAGACCTCGGCCGCCACATCGCGCAACAGCTCCAATCCGGTGAAATGCTCGAAGCACTTCGTGTCTGAAGGAAACGTCGGGCCGACGCCGATGTAGTTCGCCCCGTCGAGCACGGCCCGCCGCGCCTGCTCGAGCGAATGGGTCGACACGCCGACGAGCAGCCGCGGCCCGACAATCGAGCGGGCTTCCTTGACGCTCAATTCGTCTTGCCCGACGTGAACGCCGTGGGCCCGAGCAAGCACGGCGATGTCCGGCCGGTCGTTGATGATCGACAGGACATTGCTTCCGGCGGTGATTTCACGAAGCCGCCGCGCTCGTTCGAGCAAATCCCGGTCGGCCAGCCGCTTGTCACGAAGCTGGAGGATATCTACGCCCGCGGCAACGAGTGATTCGGCCAACATGCCGAACTCTCCAAGCGAACCGCGGCCATCGATCACGACGTAAAGCCGCGCGTCTGCCAGCCGGCGCACGCTTTCGGCAGTCATATTGACGGCTCGTTCGAGCGTGTAGGTCTCGTATCTCAGCGACTCGAACTGGCCGGCAATCCCCGGGTCGATGAGCTTGGCGTATTCCTCGAGGCTCCGCAGCGCTTGTTCGAGTCGCTGAAAGCTGGCGGCTACGACGTGAGCCAGATCGGAACGATTCGTTTCGCTCGCCGTGCCGACGTCGGCGCCGACATCGGCGAGCGTGTCGCGGGCCGCATGGCGCTCGGTGGCCGGAATGCGGCCGATCGCGGCCGCCAGCGCGTGCCGCAATTGCTTGGCCACGACGGTCAAATTCCGATCGTCGAGGACGAAGCGAACGTAATCTTCGATGACCCGCAGTCCTTCACCGGCCCGATTTGCCGCCGCGTCGAGAATCCGCAGCAAGCTGGTCTCGCTATCCATATTCGACACTCGTCATTTCCCTTTAATCAGGCTGGTCGCGATGGCTCGGAAAACCGGGCGGACGAGATCGTAGTCGCGGTCCTCAGCCTGCCAGATGAGCAAGTAGGTCTTCGCTCCTCGGTTGAAGGCACGGATCTCGGCCGTGTTCGTCAGGTCGAGGCAGTAGAAGTTCAGGTCGTAACCGGTTAGTTCTTGCCCGGCGATCGAGTCTTCGACCGCCTCGGCGTCGAGTTCGTCGTACTCCTCGCGCATCGCATCGACGACGATGTCCATCAATTCCACAGGATCGCCGCGTTCGTGGATCGTCAGCGACCAGAACGCGCCGCCGGGGCTGTAGACGGTCACCTCCTCCCCGTCGGCCTCGTTGGCCGCTTCCAGAGTCCAATTCTCGGGATACTGGAAATGAACACCGAGTCGATCGAAGACTGCTGGCATTGCTGTCTGCCCTGGATGGCGAGAACTCCTCGCCACTCATCGTACCCGACGGGACCAGCATCCGTACACGGGCCGCGATTTGGCGATTTGGCCCGATTGATCGACGATCTTGCTGCTTCGGTGCGGTCTTGCTATCATTCGTCCCCCCAAAATCGAGAATGCAGAATGCAGATTGCAGAAGGGAGATTTGCGCGCCGCGGTTCGTTCTTCATACGTTCGTCGTTTCTCTTCGTGACGGCCTGCTTGCTCCTCTGCTGCGGGTGCCAATTGATCGGTCGCGAGCGTCCGGTGCCAAAACAGATGGCCGCTAGCCGGAACCTTTCGCAGCGCGGGATCAGCGAACTGGAGCGGGGCGAATGGGACAAGGGAGAGGCCCTCTTGGCCCAAGCGATCAAAGCCTGCCCCACCGACGCCGAGCCGCATCGCCATTATGCCGAGGCCCTTTGGCATCGCGGCGCTCGCGAGGAGGGGCTGGCGCAAATGCGCGAGGCCATGCGGTTCTCGGGCGACGATCCGAATCTGGCCGTCCGCGTCGGTGAAATGTGCTTCGATCTCGGCCGGCAGGACGAGGCCGCGAAGCTGGCCGACGACGCCATCGATCTCTCTCCGCGGCTAGCCTCGGCCTGGGCCTTGCGCGGCGAAATCGCTCAAGCCAAGGGGCAATTGGACGAAGCATTGGCCGATCTTCATCGCGGCCTGGAATTTCAGCACGACGACAAAAGGTTGCTGCTGCTCACCGCGGAACTCTATCGCCAGCAGGGGCGGCCCGAGCGGGCCCTCGGCGTGCTCGAAGCCTTACGCGATTGCTATGGTACCGGAGAGGAGCCGCAACAGATCCTTTATCTCCAAGGGCTGGCCTTCGCGGCGTTGGCTCGATATGACGACGCCGTGGAAGCATATCGCTTGGGGCTCCAGCGCGATCGACCCTCCGCCGAGCTGTATTTTCGGTTGGCCGAAGCCCATCTGCGAGCCGGGCGTCCTGCCGAGGCCGGCGGCGCGATCCAACAAGCGCTCGCGCTCGATCCGAACCACCAGCCCAGCCGCGCGCTGGCGGAACAAGCCGCGATGGCCCAGCGCGGGCCGGCGGACGCGGTGCGAAGGTAACATCCGGATTGCGGCGATCGGCGAGATGCGTCGATCCCAGGCGAACGCCGTCGAACCTGCCTCAGCCGGCCTTGCGTGGGGCGTAAAGATGCGGGTTCAGCGCCGGGTCGTTATACATTTTGAACTGGCGGTAGACTTTCAAACGCTTGCGCCCCGCGAAGATGTCGGCGAGCAATTCGCCCAGCGCGGTCGCCAGATCTTCGTGCTGCGTCTGGAGGATCGAGAGTTTTTGCCGCGAACGCTCGATGTGGTCTGCCCCGGCGTCCTGCCGTTCGGCTTGCTCTTCCATGTGGTAGATTCGCAGGGCCAGGATCGATAGCCGATCGATCACGCTCCCCGGCGTTTCAGAATTCCAGCGGGCATCGCCCTGGATCACGACGCCGCGCACTTCGACGGCCCGCTTCAAATGATCGTCGATCCGCTCGGTGGCGTCGTTGCGCTGCTGATTCAGCCGGTCGATGGCCCGCTTGACGGCGGCGATCCGGCTGTCGCCCACTTCGGGGCTGCGGGCGATGTCTTCTTCATGCCACAGGAGGAAGTTGTACTTGTGCTGCTCGCAAATCACGTAGAGTAGATCGCGGCACGGATTGAAGGGCTCTTGGGCATGCCACATCTGCACCATATTGCGATGCAGCGCGGTGATTTGAGCAACGTCGATCATCGGAGGTGGCGAGTTGCAAGTGACAGGTGACAAGTTACGGCAAGTATTCGAGGAGGCGATTCTAGAAATGCAGCCCGTTTGTCACAAGGCAAGCTGGGCAAGCACTTGCCCGAAACAAAAAACTCTGCCCGGGACCGTTGTCCCGGGCAGAGTTGGAATCTGTCGAACTTGGAGTTCGGCTTAATAGGTCCGAACGCCCATGTGCATCAGGGCAGCCGAGTGGTCGGCCAAGGGGGCCGGGGGCACCGGGCTGGAATCGGCCGACTTCGGGGCCGGGGGCGCCGGAGGAGCCGGGGCCGGGGTGGCCGGGGCAGCCGGGCTGGCCGGGGCAGCACTGCAACCGCAGCTCGCTTCGCAGGCCGTGCAACCGCAGCTCGAGCAGCCGCCACAGCCATGATTGCAGCAGCAGCAATCCTTGTGCTCGTGGTGAGCCCAGCAGCAAGGGAACAACATGCAGTGGCAGCAGATCGTGGGGGCCGGGCAAGTCGTGCATCCGCATCCGCAGCTCGAAGCCGCACAACCGCAGCTCGGGGCGGCGGGGGCCGCACAGCTCGGAGCAGCCGGGGCCGCGCAGCTTGGGGCGGCAGCCGCACAACCACAGCTCGAGGAGCAGCCGCAGCTATGGCAGCAACCCATGCCTAGGATGCCGCAGCAGCTATGATGGCAGCAGCTATTGCATCCGCAGCTCGACGCGCAACCGCAGCTCGGGGCAGCCGGAGCCGAGCAACTCGGAGCAGCCGGGGCCGCTCAGCTCGGTGCGGCAGCCGCGCAACCGCAGCTCGACGCACAACCACAGCTCGACCCACAGCCGCAGCCATGGCTGCAACCGCAACCGCAGCACATCAGGGTCCGCACGCCACCGAACAGATCGCACCAATCGATCCGGTTCTTCGGGCAGCAGAGCAACGGGTGGCAGCAGGTGTTGCAGCCACATCCGCAGCTCGAGCAACCACAGCTTGAGCAACCGCAAGAGCTGGCGCATCCGCAGCTCGGGGCGGCAGCCGGAGCGGCGCACGACGCTTCGGCAGG
>DASZFO010000040.1 GCA_035939775.1 Pirellulales bacterium
TACAGAAATGGTCGGAGCAGAAGGAGATTCAGAATTCGCGAGTGCTGGTTTTGGCGGATACGAGCATCAGCATGGGGCTGAGCAATTCGGATGCGGCTACGTCCTCTCCCGGCGATTCACGAATCGGCCAGGTGGTGACCGAATTTACCGCCGGCAAGATGCTCGACGAGATGCGCAAAACGCACGACGTAGTCGTCTCGCGTTTCGATCAAGACCTCGGCAAGATCATCACGCTGCCAAAGGTTCAGGACGTGATGGCGCGCGAGCAGTCGGACATCGCCGCTCAAGCCGCGCGCGAGTCGCGCGCAAAGTGGCTCCGTTACGCGATCATCGCGGCCGCTGGAGTCTTTGCGGTGTCGATGCTCGGCTTCGTTGTCCGCCGCCTTCTGTTTCGGCGGCGCATCGGAAGTTGGGTCTTTGGGATCGGGGCGACCGTGTCGGCGACGGCCATCTTCGGGGCGCTCGCTTATCTGAGCCTGGATAATCCGAACAGGGATCTGCTTTTGCTGCTGGGCATGCGCGAGCCGACTGCCGAACCATCGCAACCGCAGCCGTCAGAACAAATCCCCGGCGCCCCTTCAAAGCCGGCCAAGGTCGATTGGGCTACGGCACTCAAGCCGCGCGGCATCGAAACCCGCTTGGGGGAATGTTTGCACGAGTTGATTAGCGAAGAGCGCACGCAACCGGTGTCGGGTGTGGTCGTCTTCACCGACGGAGGGCAGAACGCCGGTCTCGATCCGAGCGCGGCAATCGAGTTAGCCCGCGAAACGAAGATTCCGATCTACCTCGTCGGCCTCGGCTCGGATCGCCGTCCGGTGAGCGCGCGGATCGCCGATTTCGCCGCTCCGCCGCGCGCCTATCCGGGCGATAGTTTCACCGTCAACGCCGAGATCGAAGCCCAAGGCATGGCCGGCCGCCAGGTAGACGTGGAATTGGTTTCCCGACCGGCGGGCAAGGTGAGCGCAGCCAATCCGCCGAATTGGAATCGCGAGGACGAGCAGGCCGTCACGCTGCCGGGCGACGGCAAAAAGGAACGGATTAAATTTGAACTCAGCGGCATCAAGGAGCCGGGCCGCCGCACGCTGCAATTGCGAATCAAGCTTCCCGCCACCCAGGCGAATGCCCAGCAGCAGGCGGGCGACCTGGTGCGCGAGACCGATGTGGAAATCGTCGATCGGAAGAATCGCGTGCTGCTATTGGCGGGCGGGCCGACCCGCGAGTATCAGTTTCTGCGCAATCAATTGCGCCGCGATCGCGACACGATCGTGGATGTGCTCTTGCAGACGGCCAACGGCCCGGTCTCACAGGACGCCAACGCGATCCTAGATCATTTCCCCGGCACGATGCAGGAGCTGTCGGAATACGATGCGATCGTCGCCTTCGATCCGGACTGGAAGAATCTGGATTCCGATCCGGTTGCCCGCGACGCGCAGATCAGCCTGCTCGAAAAATGGGTCGCCGAAGAAGCCGGCGGATTGGTGCTCATCGCTGGGCCGGTTTACACCGACGATTGGGCGCAAGATCGGCTGATGTCGAAGGTTCGCAATCTCTATCCGGTCGAGTTCAATCGGCTGTTGATTCAAGCCAAGGACGCGAAGTACGGCTCCGAGACCGCCGGCGCGATCGAATTTACCCGCGAGGGGCAAGAGGCCGAGTTCCTTTGGCTCGGCTCATCCGCGGCCGAAAGCCTGCACAATTGGTCCGATTTCAAAGGCGCGTACGGCTACTATCGCGTGAAAGGGAAAAAACCGGGGGCGACGATTTACGCCCGCTATGCCGATCCCGATTCGAGCGCCGCGGGCGAGGAACTGCCGATCTACATGGCCGGGCAGCTTTACGGGGCCGGCCGCGTGTTTTATTTGGGCAGCGGCGAAATGTGGAGGATTCGGGCGCTCGACGAGACGTTCTTCGAGCAGTTTTACACGAAGCTGTTGCGGCACGTTTCGCAGGGGCGCTTGCTCCGCGGCTCGAGGCGCGGCAATCTGTCGGTCGAACGCGACACGTATCTTCTCGGCAGCACCGTGGACATCGACGCCCGTCTAACGAACGTTCAGCACCAGCCGCTCGATCTGCCGAAGGTGGTGGCGGAAGTGACGCCGCAAAACGGCGCGCCGCTCATGGTCCCGCTCCTGGCGGACCCGAATCGCAAGGGGACTTATCATGGGCAATTCTCCGCGATGGAGGTCGGGCCGCATCGAATCGAGCTGCCGATCCCGGATTCGCAGGAAGACCCGCTCTCGCGGCAAATCATCGTGAAGGTGCCCGACCTAGAGAAGGATAACCCGCAGCGGAACGATGCGCTGCTCAACGAAATCGCCTCGGGCACGGGTGGGCGCTATTATATTGGAGTGGGCGCGGCGCTCGGCGACGGCGGAAAGCTGCCGCCGCTGGTCGGGCAACTAAAAGACCGTAGCCGCGAGACCCCTAAATCCGGCGACATCGACAAAGACTGGGAGCAGCTTTGGATGACTTGGCTGCTCTGCGGCATTTGCGGCTTTCTGTGCCTGGAGTGGTTGGTGCGAAGACTGAGTCGTTTAGCGTGATGAAAGATAACTGCAAATGGCGCCGGTCATTGAGATTATTGGTGTGTATCCGGTTAAAGCTCCAGAGCCATGTCACCTTATTGAGTTGTGGGTGCGCAATTCGCAAACAGGAATTGACGTGGGAATGTTTACCCAACCAATGCGATCGCAGCCGCGCAGCAACTGGCAGGCGGCGTATGACGAAAAGATGCTGGATTCGTCTGGTGTGAAGATCGTCGCGGATGACTTGTTCGGGACACGGCCGGAAAGCCGCTTGTGGGCGGGAGATTTGCGAATCGCG
>DASZFO010000041.1 GCA_035939775.1 Pirellulales bacterium
CGATGCCGGTTGGGCGGCCAACTACAGCAATACTATCTCTCCCAACGGGACGTCTGGCACCTTCAACAACTCGGGCACCTTCACCCGTTCCGTCGGCACGGGCATGACGACGATCAACATCCCCTTCAATAACTCTCACATCGTCACCGTCCAAGCCGGCGCGCTCGCGCTAAACGGCGGTGGGACCGAAACCGGTTCGTTTCAAGTAGCGTCGGGTGCGACGCTCAATTTCGGCGGCACTGGAACAACGCTGGCCGCCGGTTCCAGCCTCAGCGGTCCGGGAACGACCATCGTCTCTGGTACGGTGAGCGTCACGGGCTCTGCGGTTACCTACAGCGGCGGCGGCACCCTGCAAGTGACCACCATGCTCGGCGGCGCCGGCGTCCTCAACGGCGCCGGCACGCTCACCGCGACGGCGCCGCTCGAATTGTCAGCAGGGACAATGTCCGGCACGGGCATCACCAACGCCAACGGCGGTCTGTCGATCGACGGCTATCCAAACTTCCTCGACACGAGAACGCTTAACAACGGGGGCAGCGCCACGTTCACCGGCACGACGGCCGGACTCCTCTATGTTTATAACGGAGCGACAATCAACAACTCGGGCACATTCGATGCCGGTTGGGCGGCCAACTACAGCAATACTATCTCTCCCAACGGGACGTCTGGCACCTTCAACAACTCGGGCACCTTCACCCGTTCCGTCGGCACGGGCATGACGACGATCAACATCCCCTTCGCAAATACTGGCACGGTTGATGTGCAAGCCGGCACGCTCGAATTCGACGGCAGTCTGTCGATCGGCAACAACAGTTCGCTGAAGGTTAGCGGAGGGAAGCTACGGATCAATGTCACAGGCGCTGCAAGCGTCGGCACCGGGGCCACGGCCTCGATCTCCGGCGCAGGCACCCTGGAACTCGCCAGTTCCATTTCGGCTTTGGGCGTGGCTTCCCCTACCGCCGATCGAGTTGCGATTTCAAACACTAGCACGGCCGCGGCCGGCCTTTTGATCTCCGCCGGCAACCAGCAGGTCGGCGCGATCAGCGGTTCCGGAAACGTGCAAGTCAACGCCGGGACGAGCCTGACCGCCGACTCCATCATCGCCGGGGCTCTCGTGATCGGCGGCGCATCCGGCAATCCCACCAGGGTCACGATCGCCGCTTCCGATGACAACGGTGAGCCGCTAGCCGAAGGCGCTTCCAGCGCCGATGCCGGTGGAATGGCGCTCGATGGAATTCCGAACCTAAATCCAACGCCCGGATTGCCAAGCTTCGACCCGGCCAGTCTTGCCAGCGCATCGAATCCCTACGACAGCATTATGTCCTCGAACACGCCGATGTCGGGGACGGCAGCGCTCGGCGACAGCGCCGTCCCGGAACCTTCCACGATCACTTTGCTGGCCACGGCGATCGCGGGATTGTCGGCCCTCGGCCTGCGACGCCTCAACGCGTCACGCTGCTGATGAGTCGCGTGAGTCTTAAGCGTTCAGATTCGTAGCTTCGTAGGTCAGGCGTCCTCGCCTGACTGTGCCGGATTGGACGACCGTCAGGCGAGGACGCCTGACCTACATCGAGCAAGCCTCAATCGTGCAGAACCTTGCTCGTATCCGCGAGGATCTTCTTGATCTCATCGTCGTTGAGTCCGCCGGCGGCTAGGGCGTGGCTGGCGGCCACTTTGCCTTCGCGATAGATGAGCACTGTGACGTCGGCCTTCGGATTAATACTGTATTCGCTCGGGCCGGTTTGGTTCTCTTCCGGAACGACGAAGGGGATGTTTTCGATCTTGTTCTTGGCCACGAATGATTTGGCCACCGACTTGAGTTCCTCCGGCTTGTCGCCTAGGAGGCTCACAAACGAGCCCATTTTCTTTTCTTTGTTGGCGGCGACCACTTCGTCGAGCTGCTTGACCAGGCCGGCCAGCGAATCGTCCGCCGAGCGGGCGAAGACCATCACCACCGGGCGGTTCCCCATCCGGCAGCGATAGCAAAGCTCATCGCCGACCGAAACGCCGTCGTCCACCGCTCCGGCGGCCTTCACCACTTGAAACGCGCCGACCAAATCGCCGACTTGCGGGCCACTTCGGAATTCTGCAGCGACTGCCGAGGTTGAAAAGATTCCGGCGGTCAGGATTCCGATGGCAACGGTCAAGCAGGCAGTGATCGTAGCTCGTCTCATGGTGAGGCCTCCTCGTGGTAGGGAAGAAAACCGCGGAATGTTCGCCGGGCAATGCGCCCAGTGGGCAGGATTGACCCCTCCATGTTAGAGTTGGCAGCCGGGATTGCAAGCCCAGGTTTGGTCGCACCTCGCGTGCTTGCCGTCTGGCAGGTGACGGCATTAGAATTCGTTATGTTGGCACGGTGCAGAAACCCGCCGCCGTGTCATTTTAACTCGTCACTCCAATTCAGTTTGCAACGCGTTCGCGGATTCTCACCCAAGGAGGTGTTCGATGGCCACGATCACTGAAGCGGTGCGTCAGCCCAAGATTCATCAGACCCAATGCTTCGTCGGCGGCAAATGGCTTCCGGCCGCCAGCGGCAAGACTTTTGAGACGATTAACCCCGCGACCGAAGAGGTCATCGCGCAGGTGGCCGAAGGGGACGCGGCCGACGTCGATCTAGCCGTCGATGCGGCCCGCGAGGCTCTCGAACATGGCCCGTGGAGCAAAATGGACGCCCGCGAGCGCGGCCGCCTGATGCACAAACTGGCTGACCTGATCGAGGACGAGGCCGAGGAACTGGCGGCGCTCGAAACTCTCGACAACGGCAAGCCGATTCGCGAGGCCCGCACGGGCGATGTGCCGCTTGTGCTCGATGTGCTGCGATATTACGCCGGCTACGCCGATAAAATCCACGGCCAGACGATCCCCGTGCGCGGCAATTACTTCACCTACACGCGGCGCGAGCCGGTCGGGGTGGTCGGTCAAATTATTCCCTGGAATTTTCCGATGTTGATGGCGGCCTGGAAATGGGGCCCCGCCCTGGCCGCCGGCTGCACGACCGTGATGAAGCCGGCCGAGCAGACTCCGCTCACGTGCCTCCGCCTAGCGCGGCTGGCCCAGAAGGCCGGCATTCCCGACGGCGTGATCAACGTGATTCCTGGCTTTGGCGAGACGGCCGGCGCGGCCATCGTTCGGCACAAGGGAGTCGATAAGGTGGCGTTCACCGGCGAATACAAGACCGCCCAGATCATCATGCGCGACGCCGCGACCACCCTCAAGCGGCTTACGTTTGAACTTGGCGGCAAGAGCCCGAACATTGTCTTCGCGGATGCCGATCTGGAAGCGGCCGCGATCGGATCGCACTTCGGAATCTTTCTCAACCAAGGCCAGTGCTGCTGCGCGGGGAGCCGACTGTTCGTCGAGGAAAAGGTCCACGATAAGTTCGTCGAGAAGCTGGTCGCGATGAACAAGGGACGCAAGCTCGGCGATCCGTTCGACCCCGAGACCGAGCAAGGTCCGCAGGTCGATAAGGCCCAGTTTGAAAAGATCATGCACTACATCGGCGTCGGCAAGAACGAGGGGGCCACGTGCCTCACCGGCGGCGAGCGCCACGGCAGCCGCGGCTACTTCATCAAGCCGACGATCTTCGACAACGTGAGCGACGAGATGAAGATCGCCCAGGACGAGATCTTCGGCCCAGTGCTCTCAGTCCTCAAGTTCAAGCACGTCGACGAGATCGTCGAGCGGGCGAACAGCACATTTTACGGGCTGGCCGCGGCTGTTTGGACCCGCGACATCGCCAAGGCCCATCATTTGGCGGCGAAGATCAAGGCCGGTACGGTCTGGATCAACTGCTACGACGTATTCGACGCCGCCGCCCCCTTCGGCGGCTTCAAAATGTCCGGCCTCGGCCGCGAGTTGGGCGAACGCGGGCTGGACGCCTATACGGAAACCAAGACGGTGACCGTGAGCTTGAATTAGAATGGATTGAATGCGGTGAACCGGACACGACGCGGCGCAATCTTCGTCTCCCTTCTCCCCTTGCGGGAGAGGGGCCGGGGGCGAGGGGCTTCGCAATCAACGGCCCTAACTTTTTCGTGGCGGCTATTGAAGCTGATACCCGATGGCTACAACCGAAACGCTATTTACGGCTGAAGAATTCTTGCTGCTGCCAGATAACGGCCAACTGAATGAGTTGGCTCGAGGGCGAATCGTCATGATGAATGTGCCGTATTATCGACATGGAAAGTTGTGCAGCCGGATCGATCGGCTGGTGGGTAACTTCGTTGACGAACGCGAACTGGGGACGATGATCAGTAACGCCGGCGTAATCACGGAACGCGGGCCGGATTCCGTACGCGGGCCTGACGTGGCATTCTTTAGCTATCAGCGCATTCCAAAGGGGGCCGATCCAGCCGCCTATGCTGAAATTGCACCAGAGATTGTCTTCGAGGTTCGGTCCCCGAGCGATCGCGCAAAGCTGATGCTTGAAAAAGTCACTGAATACTTGAACGCTGGGGTGTTGGCCGTCTGCGTGGTCGAGCCGACAGACGAAACGGTCATTGTCCACTACTCGGACCGCGCGGCGGTGACGTTGACCAGCGACCAAGACCTGACGTTTCCGGAAATCTTGCCGGGATTCTCGCTGCCTCTACAGCGGCTTTTCAGGTGAGGTTGTCGATGGATGGTCAGGCAACAGTCGATGCGCTTCGCGAGGCGCTCGCGGTCTCGCCCGACAATCTCCCCTTGCGGCAACATTTGGCGAGCACCTTGGTTGGCCTTGGCAGATACGATGAAGCTGAGACGGAGTACCGGCGGGCGCTGGCCGCTGCGCCCGACCATCAGGCCTGCAAGCTCGGTCTGGCCAACACGTATTTCCAGCAGGGGAAGAATTCGCACGCCTTGGTCATCGTGGAAGACGTTATCAAATCCGTCGATGCGCCCGGTGAGGCATTCATTCTGTATGCGCGGCTGCTGGCCGGCGCCGGTGACGAACGCCGCGCCGCGAGCATGTATCGTCGGGCGCTCGAACTCGATCCGAAGCTATCGGATCGGGAGCTGGCCGAACGGTTGGGGGTCGATGACGCGCCGGCTGCGTCGTATCAGGACGATGTGGACGAGCAGGGCCGCCAGCGGGCGTCGTGGGCGCCCCCGGAGTCGGCACCGGACGTAACGCTCGAACGACCGAAGTCCGGCTTCGCTGACGTGGGCGGGATGGAATCGGTCAAGGAGCAGATTCGGCTGAAGATCATTCACCCTCTCCGCCACCCGGACCTGTACCGCGCGTATGGCAAGGCGATCGGCGGCGGGATTCTGCTGTACGGGCCGCCCGGCTGCGGAAAGACGCATCTCGCGCGGGCCACGGCCGGGGAAATCTCCGCGACTTTCCTGGCAATCGGCATCAACGACGTGCTCGATATGTGGATCGGCAACAGCGAGAAGAACCTGAACGCCATCTTCGAGCAGGCCAGAGGCAGCACGCCTTGCGTTTTGTTCTTCGACGAGGTTGATGCGCTCGGAGCGAGCCGGTCCGATCTGCGGCATAGCGGGGCGCGGCACTTGGTGAACCAATTCCTCGCCGAGTTGGACGGCATCAATTCGTCGAACGACGGTCTGCTGATTCTGGCGGCGACCAACGCTCCCTGGCAAATGGATTCGGCCTTCCGTCGGCCGGGGCGGTTCGACCGGATCGTGTTCGTGCCGCCGCCTGACGAGCCGGCCCGTGCCGAAATCCTGCGCATCCTTTGCAAGAACAAACCGCTCGAGCGCCCCGACTTCGCGCAGCTTGCCCGCAAGACCAGCGGGTTTTCGGGCGCGGATTTGAAATCGGTGGTCGACGTGGCGATCGAGGCCAAACTACAGCAGGCCATGAGCGACGGCGTGCCCCGTCCGCTGACGACGAAAGACCTGGCTTCGGCCGCCCACAACATCAAGCCCTCCACCAAAGATTGGTTCGCGACCGCGAAGAACTACGCGTTGTACTCGAACCAGAACGGTCTTTACGACGACATCCTCGCTTACTTGAAGCTCAAATGAATCCATCGCTACTTCGGGCCCGCGTTCTGATCGGTCAATCGCGATGGGATATGGCTGAGGCCGAGTTGCGCCTGGCTTTGGCCCAGGATAGTCAGGATTCCGAACTGCACAGTCTGCTGGCTTATTGCCTTTCTCAGACCAAAAACTTCGAAAATGCCGAGGCCGAGGCCCGCACGGCAGTCGGACTAGCGCCCGATCGCGCGGCATCGCATCGCGTGCTGGGGATTGTTTTGGCCGACCGCCACAAGTATGCCGCTGCGGCCGCGGCCGTCGAACAGGCCGTTGCCTTGGATCCTTCCGACGTCGAAACGTTCGGCACGATGGCGCGAGTCCGCTACGCGCAGGAAGATTGGCCGGCCATGCTGGCGGCGAGCGAGATGGGGCTGGCGATCGACCCCGAGCACACGCGCTGCAACAACCTGCGGGCGATCGCACTCATCAAGCTCGGGCGACGCGCCGAAGCAGGAGAGACCCTCGATGCCGCTCTGGCTCGCAATCCCGAAGACGCACTGACCCACGCCAACGTCGGTTGGTCGATGCTCGAGAGCGGCAAACAGGAACAGGCCCTGGATCATTTTCGCGAAGCGCTCACCTTCAACCCGAGCATGGAATGGAGCCGGGCGGGGATCGTCGAATCGCTCAAGTCACGAAATATCGTCTACCGCTGGTTGTTGCGATACTTCTTGTTCATGTCGCGGATGAGCCCTCGAGCCCGTTGGGGCATTATCGTGGGCGCGTTCGTATTGCAGCGGATTCTGGCTTCCTATTCGGAAGACCATCCCGGAGCTGCGCCGTATTGCCTGCCCTTTTTGATTGTCTATGGCGCGTTCGCCCTGCTGACTTGGCTTGGTGCGCCGCTGTTCAATCTGCTGCTGTTCACTGACAAGCTCGGCCGTCGCGCGCTCTCGCCCGATCAGCGCACGCAGGCCATTTTGGTCGGCTTGGTGCTACTTACCGCGGCGGCGTTGGCGATTGCAACCATTTTCCTCAACGGCGCAGAGTTAAGTTTCCTCGGGTACCGGTCGGCTCTCTACCTCGCGGTAGTCTCCATCCCGATCGCTGCAGTTTTCGCTTGCAGGTCAGGTTGGCCACGGCGCACGATGCTCACCGCCGCCGCCGTCCTAGCCCTGATCGCCGCGATTCCAGCGTCCGTGTGGATTTGTGTGGCGATCTGGCCGCAAGCCCCGGCAGCACCATTGGTTGCTACACTGAATTTCACGAATGAGTTGATCGTGCCGGCTTTTGTCGGATCGCAGTTCTTGGCGATCTACCTAAGTCGAGTCACCCCGGTACGATAGTTCCGGATGAGAAACCCTCATCTGGTCTCCTCTTCCGGCCGCATCGCTCGCCGGATCAGGTCGCGGTCGAAATAGTTTACCGACATGCCGGCATCGACGATGATTTGTTGAGCGTTGATGCCACTTGAGGCCGGGCTGAGGAGGAACGCGGCGGCGCGGGCAACTTCTTCCGTCTCGACGGCCCGTTTGCGGAGCGTGACCTGCTCGGCGTAGAGATACGACTCGACGTAGCCGGGGATGCCGGCTGAGGCGGATGTCTTGAGCAAGCCCGGAGCGACGGCGTTGAAGCGGATTCGCGAGAAGCGGCTGAATGATTTGGCCAGAAACGCGAGCGACGAATCGAGGGCCGCCTTGATCGGGGCCATGTAGCCGTAGTTTTCGCTGGCCATCCGGGTCGTCGAAATCGAGATCGCGACCACGGCGCCGTCGGGATCGAGGAGGTCCTTGAGAGAATTGCATAGCGCGATCAGCGAATAGCACGAGATATCGACGGATCGCAAGAAAGCTTGCTTCGGCGTTTCGTGAAACGGCGGCGGACCCTTGGAATCTGGCGCGGTTTCGTAGTCGGCGAAGGCGATCGAATGCACAAGTCCGTGAAAGCAGAAGTTCGCCGCCGCCAGTGCTTCACGCAGCCGCAGAATCTGCTCCTCGAATTCGACATCGCAAATGAAGACTGGCGCGTCGCCCACCAGCTTCGTGACGCTCTCGCGCCGCTCGGTCGTCCGGACGACGTAGACCACCTTCGCCCCAGCCGCAGTGAGCACCTGTCCAATATGCCATGCCACGCTCTTGCGATTGGCCACGCCAAACACAAGCACCGATTTACCGGCCAGTTGCAGGAAGTCCATGTCTTGAAGCCACGCGATAACGAGTTTTTATGAGGAGAACAGGAAAGCAGGAATACGAAAGAATTGGCCGGAAATGAACGGGAATGCTCGCGAATTATAAGCAGAAAAAGCGTTTTCCCGCAGGATACCGCCTTGTCTATATTTCCGTTGATTTCCGTCTATTTCCGCCTGCATCCTCGTGGCTTCCTGGTCTCCAATAAACAAGTCAGGTTGCCGTGAGCGAATCTCGCGGCAGCAGGGTGCAGGCGAAGTCGAGGCGAACGGCCATTTTGCTTTCGCAGGTGACTTTTGCTTTGAAGAAAAACGCGTCGGCAAGGCGCTCGACCAACTCCACTTCAATCTCGATGAGTTCGTCAGGTCGCACGGGGCGTTTGAATCGCACATCATTCATCCGCGTGGCGACGGGAATGGAACTCTCGTCGGGCGGGAGCATCCCCGCCAAGAGCACGGCGCCCGCCTGCATTGCGGCTTCGCAGAGTAGCACGCCCGGCACAAGCGGAAACTTAGGATAATGCCCCGCGAAAAAGAACTCCTCGCCGGTGAACCGCTTGCGGCAGACGATCTGCTTGTCGGTGCGCGAGACGATCTCGTCGATCAGCAGGAACGGCTCCCGATGCGGGATGGCGGCGTGTATTTCGCTCAACGTCATGCGACAAATCTTCAAGGGATGAAGGACAATGGACAAAGGACGAAAGTGCGCGCGTTTAGCCGCGACCCGACAGGGGAGCGCCGAGCGACGCGGCTGACGTTGCCTTCATCAACAGCGAATCGACGTCGTTGGCGACGATCACTCCGTAGTTCATCGCCCCCAGCCAGCCGGACATGATGATCCCCACGCTCCCCGCATGATAAAGGCCGGCGATCTGCTGTGGAATGCCGCGGCTGACGGCCAGTCCCTCGAATTTCGTGCCGAAGCTCGCGCCCTGCATGTGCTTCGTGTAATGCTGGAACGTGACCGGAGTCGACGCCTCGGCATGATCGAGCTTCGTGCGGATATCGGGAATGTATTTTCCCAGGCAATCGAGCGTCGTCTCGACCAGATCGTTCTTGCTCGCCTCGTATTCCTCCGGGCCGAGCTTCGCCCAATCGTCGTAATTGGCGTTCGTGCTGGAAACGACGAGGCAGCGGTTGCTCCCCGGCCGCGTCCGAGGATAGTAAAACGAGAATGTGCGGCTGGTGACGTCGCGGCTCAAGAGCAGCTCCGTGCGGAAGAGCGGGGCCGCCGAACTGAATAGCAGATCGCCGCAGCTTTCGTCGATCATTTCGCCGGGCTTGAGCGCCATGTAGACCTGGCAGCTTGAGTTGTTGAGCCGCACGGCCGCGGCTTGATCGACAAACTCGCGGTCGAAATGCTCCGGCCCGACGAGATTGAAGACCGTTGCCTTGAGGTTCGAATTAGAGACGACCGACCGCGCGTTGATCCGCCGCCCATTGACCGTCACCCCGTCGACGTGCCCGCCGTTGACGTGGACCTTCTCGACGTCGCAGCGAATCCGCACGTCGACGCCGCTCTTGAGCAGCTCTTCGTACATCAGCGTGATGAGCCGGTCGGTCCCTCCCTCAAACGTATAGACTCCTTTCGACATGAAGTTCGAGAACACGATACCATAGGAGATGGCCGGGTCTTCGAGCGTCGAGCCGTTGGCATAGGTGATCGGCTCCATGAGCAGGCGGATCACGTCCTCGCGGCCGGGGAAAAACCGCTCGAACAACTCGCCGACGGTGAGCGATTGGTCGTCATAGAAATTCATCCCGCGCACCGCGTCGAAAAACGCCGCGACGCGCTCGGCCGGCACGGCGAACCGTTCGGTCAACAGCCGCGTGAAATCCTCGCGATCGAAGGTCGTCGAGAGCTGAAACATCGGGTTGTCGAACCGGATGTTCTTAAGCTGCACGATCGAATCGGCGATTTCGCGCGTCCAATACCGCCGGCAGCTTTTGATCATGCCGATCGGAAAGCCGTGCAGCGAGATGTCGAAGATATGCCCGCCAGGGCGGCGAAACCAAGTGGCCATGCCACCGAGCTTGTAATGCTGCTCGAGCAACAGCACACTCCGGCCGCCGCGAGCCAGCGTATTCGCCGCCGTCAACCCCGCCAGCCCGCTGCCGATGACGATGCAATCGTACTCGTCGCGAACGCCTTGAAGAAAGTCACGGGGCATGAGAACCTTGCGGATGGCGAACGAAGGTCGGATCCGCAATGCTACCGGCCGTCGAGCGAATAAATTCCTGCCACTCGTCCTGCGTCATGCGCGGCGCGGCGAGAGGCTCTATCGTGACTTGCACTTCGCGGTCGGCTGCATCCGCGCCGACGGGAACGGCCACGCGAAGCACACCGTCAGCATCGACTTTTGATCGGACAATGACGCGATTCATGGGAGATTCTCCATACCATCAAATATACACTGATACGCAGCGATGCGGCCAGCCGGGAGTGTGAAATTCAATCTGCCAGCGAATGCCAATTTCTATTCAGCGCCCGAAGCGCGCTCCACCGCGATTATGCCGGAACCCGCCCGCTGCGGATGTCGATCGACGCCGGAATACTGCTTCCCATCGGACTTTCTGGTTGGTCCTCTCACCAACCGCCAAACAATCTTGTCCAGAATCCTCGCTTCTTACCGTTCGAACGGGCGCCGGATTCATAATCATTGTCGCGTTTTTCGGACGCGAAAACGCGGTAAGAGTATTCAAGGCTATCTTCTTGGCCGTTAATCATTCGCTTGAGTCGGAGCTTCATTTGCCGGCGCTGGTAGAGAGTTTGGCCCTCGCCATTGTACAACTAATCGCGGGTCAACCGTCCGAGCGCGCCTGACGCACGCTGCGCGCGGCCCGCCGGCTATTCGCCGCCGCCGAGCAGATGCTTGTTCGCCATCGTGATGCCGCTGATGAGGGCGCCGATGATGCCGACGAGGCCCTGATCGGTTCCGCAGATGAAGAGGTTCTTGAGCGGCGTAGTGCCGTCGTAGCGTTTCTTCGGTGCGCCGTAGACGGCGCCGTTGTCGTGGCCGGTGAAGCGGCGAATGGTTTTGGGCGTGAAGACGTCGACGTCGACGACGTGCGGGCGGAAATCGGGAATGAAGCGGATCGCCGAGGCCACCATCCTCTCATACCAGCGCTGCTTTTCCTCGCGATACTCGGATTCTCCAAGCGAATTCCAGCGGCCGAAATTCGCCAGCGCCGTCAGCCGCATCGTTCCTTCGCCGATGCAATCCGCCCCGTCGTAAGAAAAGTTGTTCGGCGAGCAAACCACTCCGCTATGCACATCGGCCAGTTCCTCCGGCAGTTGCCAGGCGAAGCGGTCGCTGTCGTTGAAGAAGACCATCGTCTGGCGGTAGCCGATGTCGCGCGGTTGCACGTTGAGCGTCGAAACCGATTCGACGAATGAAAGCTGCCCGCTCTCCTGCGGCTGAATCGCATTGGGCACATCGCACAGCCGCATCGTTTCGCACCAGCCGGCCGAGGAAAGAATCTTGCGGGCGGAAAGAGCCGAACCGTCGTCCAAGACGATCTCCCGCACTTCCCCTCCTTCGACCGTGATCCGCTGCACGCCGGCCCGCAGCCGCAGCTCGCCGCCGAGCAGTTTGAACCGCTGCACGAGCTTCTTGAGGATCATGCGGATGCCCGAGAACGGCCGCGCCAACCCTTCCTGAAAAATACTGCGGAACAGAATGCTGAACTGGCCGAATTCCATATCGCGCTCGCTCGCGCTGCCATAGAGCATGATCGGGCAAAAGAGCATCTCGATCAGCAGCGGATCGCTAATCGTCCGGCCGACAATCTCGCGGGCCGAGGCTCGTGCCTGCGGGGACTCGATGCCGTCATAATCGAGAATCTCCGCCTGCATGCGGCGGAAATTGTCGATTTGCTTGGGAAACTTCGCGGCGACCTCGGTCTCCAAGAGGGCCGCATCGTTGTTGAAATCGAGCGACACGCCGGGAAAGGCGATCCGCGAACCGACCTGCGGGGCGAGCGCAAAATCCTCCCAGGCGAAACGCAATTGGCGCAGCAGCCGAGCCAGCGGACCGCGCTTGTCCCCCTTCGGGCGAAAGTTGGTCACGGCGTGCAGGCCAACGTCGTAGTTCCGCCGCCCCAGGCGATAATACGAGTTCAGCCCGCCGACCGCGTAGTGCCGCTCCAACATGCAGACGCGCTGGCCGAAATGGGCCAGACGAATCCCGGCGGCCAAGCCGGACATGCCTGCGCCGATGATGATCGAGTCGTACATAGTGAATGACGAATGACGAATGTCTAAGAACGTGTTTGAAAAGCTATTTATCCCAGCCGCCGGCCAGTTCTGCTGGCTTTAGGTGGCGTAACATACGGTGAATCATGCAGACGAGGATCATGGCTTCGCTGTTATCGGTTCGTTCCTCGTAGTCTTTGCT
>DASZFO010000042.1 GCA_035939775.1 Pirellulales bacterium
CCATTACATCGTCGCCGCCGAACTCAAGCAGGCGGGATTGAAATGGAAGGAGGTAGTGCTGGCGCGTTGCCTATCAGGCAAGCTGCTGGTGGTTGCACAGTTGAAGGCCAACAAAAACTACGCGACGGAAGAACTCCGCGCACAAGCCTTCGTCCACGCGGGCCACGGCTGCCGGGCGACATATTTCAATCTCGCGAAAAAGCTGCCCGCTCTCGTCGAACTGCCGCAGTTGACATTGCGCGCGACGCGTCCGGAGGCGGAGAAGCCGCTCCAAAGCGTCATCGAGCTGCTCGAGCAACGATATGGACGACTGGGAAATGGTTAGATTCTTAGATTCCAACTGGGATTGGTGCTCTCGGACTGAGCGCTCGCCGGCCAGCAAATTCAGAGACCGCAGACTGGTCCGAGAGGATTGCCTCAACCGAAACCTGGAGCGTCTGCGCCTGTTACATTCACGCGGGAAACCGGCGGCTCCCATCGCCACAATCGTGAACACGATCAATAGAGATCAGGCTGAATTCGAGCCGGCGACGCCGAGGCTTCCTCGTCGCTCAGCAGGTTGGCGCTGGTGGCGTCGTCGGCCACGGCCGAATTATCCCCGGCCAGGGGCAGCGGGAACCGGGAACTTCGAGCGGCGTTAGGGTCGACAATGTTCGGCGACTGAACGCCTGGCTATTCTCCAAGCGAGTCGCCTTAGCCGGATTCCGAATTCGGCGCATGACGTTCCCGGCGCCGCCACCGGGAGACCTCGGCTGACATATTCATTCGCCAGCACGGCCGACGCTCAGCCGCTCGCCCGCCACGGAAGAATCCGTGGCGGGCTCCACATCTTCTTTTGTCAAGCCAGAACCAGCCGCGGCGGCTGTTCAAACTCGGCTTCGCCATGAAAGGCGCACCAGCTTTCTCGTAGCCATCGCCGAAGCTGGGAAATCCTCGCTGAACTGACGCCGAACTTTTTGGCCACGACGCTCGTCGTTTCGCCGCTGGCCAGCGTGAGCGCGATCTTCCGGCGCCGGGCGGGCAGCAGCCGGAGCCAATTTGCGAAGTCGATTCGCGAAGCGGCGATCTCCGCCGGACCGGCTCGACGATCCTCAATCAGAATCTCCTTCCATTTCCCCTCCTGCTCATCTAATTGGTCGAGCCGTTGAACTTCAAAGCCCTTGCGAAATTGGGAGTAGTTCGACATGACGTCGCCAACCCGTAATCGACTGCCGACGCGGCGGCCGGCACGGATCTGCGCGACGGCGTATCGTGCCAGGACCGACGGGAAGGCGAGATGCTCTTTGCCAAGCTCGAATAACCGGGCATAAGCCATAAAACTGCTGGCAATTACCTCTTCGATGAACTCATTGCGGAGTTCTGGCCGAACTTTCCGAAAACTGACCTGGGCTTGGCGCTGGATGGCCGGCACCATCGCTAGGAAGTCAGCATGCCAAGCCGGCGCCTTCGTCGTCGGCCTCGGACGTTTGATGCACGCGATCATGGGGCAATCTCCTCGGGAAAAGAGACCGCCCCACGCAGGGGCGGTCGTGTTGAAAAACACAACCGCCCCGCAACGATGCGGGGCGACAAAGCCAACTTCAGACGTGTTCCAGCCACGTGACCGGCGGCAGCGACCTATGATGATCCGCCCGCCATTTCAGCGATAACGCAGAGCCAGTCGCGGATTTCTCCGGCCGGATCGCGCTCGGCGAACCGAGCAGCCGTCATCCGATCGACCGCCGATGTATTGAGCCAGGACTTGACTCGGTTCCGAAGTCGCCGACGGGCCCGCACTGATTGCTCGCTCCAGGGCTCGCTTGGGTGAAACTGCAAGAAACACTGTTGGGCGACGAGATCAGCGACATCATCGTCGTCCGAGAAATGCACTTGGATACCGCGCGCCTCCAGAATGGCGTCCCGATGCAGGTAATTCTCAACACTCCGCTTGGATGTCATGGCGGCGTGAGAGTCGGGACGCAGGTTGATAATTCGGGCCGCCTCACGGCGGATCTCCGTTGCGGGAGCAACTTCACGATCAAACAGGTGAAATTCGGGACGGCCGAGCTCGGCGAACCGAAAGACCCACTGTCGCGGGTCGCCGCCGAAGGGCACGAACACGACCCGCCCCCGGCGTTCGAGGTGGCCGAGATCTGGCAGCGCATCGTCGGCATTTCTCAGGACAGCACTGGCCTTCCGCAGGAATTCAATATCGTTGCGACCTTCGACGACAATCAAAATCGGCCGGCCTGCTGCCGCAGCCGGACGGAGCGAGCGGGCTGCTCGTTTACTTGGATTGGCGGAACGGGCACGCAGCGCTTTCCAAATTCGTTGAAACAGATTGTCGCGTTCGGTCATCATGCACCTTCAAACATGGATTGGTGAAATCAGAAAGGTCATCGCCAAGAAGCCGCAATCGCGGCGGGCGACGACGCCGTAGGAGACCGCGGAGCGTAGGCCCGCGGCTGGGAACCCGATCGTTGCGGCTTCCAATCGCCGATCGATCTTGGTCGATGCCGATGGCGGTTCAAGGCTGCCAAAGGCCGCTCGGACACACTGAGATTCAGCAGAGTCGCGTTATTGCGATTTCCGAGGTCGAGCTCATAGCGGCCGACCGCGGATGGCAGAATCCTCGGCACAGCATCCGGAGCAGGACGCCTGGCATGGCGATATAGCTACGCGGTCACAGCGTCCCACCATACGTCGCCCGAGCAAACAGCGGAGAGATTCAGCACCAGCGCAAACAACAAGTCGCCGTTCTTGGCTGAACGAATCGGCGACTATCTCCGAGATGTTCCTCTAGGGATGCGCGCGCGACGGAAGCAGACCTAAGTTAGGTCGCCGACAGCAAGTATGTCCCCATTAATTATGCCCTGTTTTCGCGGTAATTCAGGGTGTTGCGGTGGTCGGGGACATTGCCGGCGAGACCGCGAAATCGCTGGGCGACCATTTCGTGATTGCTCAACTGAATCCATCCGACCTTGGTCGAATCACCCGGCCCGATCGTGTTGCTGATGGCCGCAGAAGACTTGATCGAGAAAAAATCAACTCACTTGCAGATGGTCACCGGCCATTTGACACGCACGCCTCACGGTTGGGCCGAAATTGAGCGCCGGATCAATCGCTTGGCGACTGTAAGCGATCAAAGGCGAAACCGCAGGCCAGTTCTTCAGTAAGATACGACACCGGCAGCCGTACCAGCGATGACAAGTATGGATTCGGCGGACGCTGACGCAAGCCACGAGTTTTCGGGACGTTGATTGACCGCACGAGTATTCTGGGCCGCCCTGCAGCCGGCCGACCGGTCCGATCTGGTTGTCGTCATCTTTTCCCAGAAATCGAACGATTGTTGAGAGCACTCAAATTCACAGCGTGCTGCAACGGCTAACTTGCGTCGGTCGGGCGGACGAATGGCACTTAAATCACGATAAGGCCTTTGGCCATCTCGCCTTTGATCTGCGCGCGGGGTTTTCGCAGGTACGCGAAGTTCCTGTTGTGTCGTTTCCTAGCCCGGGGCTCGTAGCGATCTGGTCGATCGGCGACGCGGTGGGCGGCGATGGCGTCGAGTAAGTTG
>DASZFO010000043.1 GCA_035939775.1 Pirellulales bacterium
TCGGCGAGATCGTCGGCATAGGCCGCATCGATCAGGCGCGGCTCGCGCGCCAGCGCCCGCCAGGTGTCCGGCCATTCCGTCGCGAGCGTCACCCAGATCGCGAGTTGGCGCCAGCGGCGTGCGCCAACTTCTCCATTTTCGCCGGTTTTGTCGGTGCCGAGGTGGTAGTCGAAATATAAACGGCCGACGGTCTCGTAGATTGCGAAGGCGTTGATGATCCGTTTGATTTGTCTTGGGTTGTTGGGAAGCCTGGCCGCGAGCTCGAACAGCACATTGGCCACCTGGCGTTCATACCCCGGATCGGAAGCCGCAGCCGCCACAAGCTTGGTGTTGGCAAGTGCGTCGACGTGCGCTTTCTCGGCTCCCCGTTCCACGGCCTCCTGCTTCGCAAGGTTGACCTGCTCCTCGCGCTTTTCGACGGTCGCGAAATTGTCGATGGCCTCGCCAACTTTCTGCTCGAGCTCCCGAAGCACATCTCCCTGCTCCGATGAACGACCTGTGTCGGGTGGTACGGGCATATCGGTTGCACCGCCCCCCCGATCCGCCCTTCCTTCAAGGACTCCGTCGAGGACGGCCCGGGTGAAGCGCTCGCGAATTTCCGGCTTCATTGCCGGCAGGGTGAAGGACAGCTGGAACATCTTTTCCACGAACCGCTCACCCAACCGGCTTTCCGTACCTACGGTAATGCCGGCGAAATCCTTGTGGTAGATCTCGTGCGCCTTCTCGATCCACGATCGATCGCCGAGCACGAGAACGAACAAACGCGACGAACGGACGATGGTCTGGAACCCGCGCAAGATCTCGACCACCGCGCGCGGCTCGCATCGGTCGATGTCGTCCACGATCAGCAAGACCGGCCGGGCCGCGTGTTCGAGTATCCGCTCGAAGGTATTGCGAAAACGGCCGATCGGATCGCGCACGCCGATCTGCTTATGCTCGGCCGTAAAATCAAGGTCCGGCGTGAGTGACTGACTGATCACCGAAAGAAATGTTGCTATGCTGACGCCGGCAAACCCTAAAACCGCGACAGTCGTCTCGATCATACTCTTGGTTTCAGCTTTGACCGCGGGGCCGGCGAAGTCGAGAATCCTCGTCACGAGACCCGTCTGCCAGGCTACCCCGAATAGAAGAGCAGCCAGACCAATCAAAACGAGCTGATTTCTGAATTTTGCATTCCATATTTGATAAATGAACCGTTCCAGACGAATCATGGGCCAACGCCAACAGCTGCTACATACTCGTCGGGCTGCTAGTGGCTTGTCGCGCCAACCATTCTTAAAGAAACCAACGATGCCGCGTCCTACCTCAGCACGAAGCTCCTTGCATAAGGCACTTTCAATAGTCAGGAACAAGTGCCACCAAGGTGGCTGGACATACTGATCGCGCCAAGCGTTGTAATTGGCGATGATCCACGGCTTACGCGCCTCCTCGGGCCAGCGATTTCGCTCGTCCTCGTTGCGATTCCGCTCGTGCTCGTTGCGAGGTGGATCAAGGAAGAAAATTTCGTCGAGTTTGGTCGCTGCCAATTCATCCGGGCGCGCGAGGGGAGCCACGACCGGCCGCAGAAAATGGTTCTCGGTCAGCGGGCTGTTGCGCGGGTCGAGCACGCGGGCGACGAAGTTCGCAAACGTAGTCTTGCCGCCTCCCCATGGCGAATCGATATGGACGATGAAGGTGTCCGATTGACCCGATGCGGACTTGCCGGAACGCGGTTTGGGTGGCGGATTGGGTCGCCCGGCCTCCGCGCTTACGCCCGGCGCGCAGCCGTTCATCTCGCACCAAATCAGATGCAGCCGCCGGCCCAGGAAGAAGGCGAGCAGGCCGCGATCGAGCGCATCTTCGATTTCGCTCGGCGCATCGGCCCGAAAAGGTACATACGCGTCGAGTTCCACCGGCTCGCCGGGAATTGGAGGCCACGGCAACGAGTCCGGGCGAACTTCCTCTAGATGCATGTAGGGATAGCGCTTGAGCGCCGTCTGGATCGACTCACTTTGGCTGAACACCTGCCAGGCTTCGTCGACGCTGACTGGAA
>DASZFO010000044.1 GCA_035939775.1 Pirellulales bacterium
TCGGCGAGATCGTCGGCATAGGCCGCATCGATCAGGCGCGGCTCGCGCGCCAGCGCCCGCCAGGTGTCCGGCCATTCCGTCGCGAGCGTCACCCAGATCGCGAGTTGGCGCCAGCGGCGTGCGCCAACTTCTCCATTTTCGGCGGTTTTGTCCGTGCCGAGCTGGTAGTCGAAATAGAAGCGACCGACGGTCTCGTAGATGGCGAAGGCGTTGATGATCCGTTTGATTTGTCTTGGATTGTTGGGAAGCCTGGCCGCGAGCTCGAACAGCACATTGGCCACTTGCCGTTCATATCCCGGATCGGAAGCCGCGGCCGCCACAAGCTTGGTGTTGGCAAGTGCGTCGACGTGCGCTTTTTCGGCTCCCCGTTCCACCGCCTCCTGCTTCGCAAGGTTGACCTGCTCCTCGCGCTTCTCGACAGTCGCGAACTTGTCGATGGCCTCGCCAACTTTCTGCTCGAGCTCCCGAAGCACATCTGTGTCGGACGCTACGGGCATATCGGCCGCGCCGCCCCCGCCGGCCGGGGCGGCAATCCCGGTGCCCGTATTCGATTCGCCATCCGCCCTTCCTTCAAGCACCCCGTCGAGGACGGCCCGAGTGAAGCGCTCGCGAATTTCGGGCTTCATTGCCGGTAGGGTGAAGGACAGCTGGAACATCTTTTCCACGAACCGCTCGCCCAACCGGCTTTCCGTACCTACGGTGATGCCGGCGAAATCCTTGTGGTAGATCTCGTGCGCCTTCTCGATCCACGACCGATCGCCGAGCACGAGGACGAACAAGCGGGACGAACGGACGATGGTCTGAAACCCACGCAAGATCTCGACCACCGCGCGCGGCTCGCAGCGGTCGATGTCGTCAACGATCAACAAGACCGGCCGAGCCGCGTGTTCGAGTATCCGCTGGAAAGTATTGCGAAACCGGCCGATCGGATCGCGCACGCCGATCTGCTTGTGCTCGGCGGTAAAATCAAGGTCCGGCGTCAGCGACTGACTGATAACCTTGAGAAAAGCGGCCACACTGACGCCGGCAAATCCCAGAATGGCAACGGCGGCGTCGATGCGGTCTTTGACGACCTTGCTGAGGGGGTCCTTGACGGCACCCTCCAAAATCTTGGTCACGAGACCTGTTTGCCAAATGATAAAGAAAAGCACGGCAACCAGAAACAACAGGGTGAATTGGTCGCGAAACTTTGCGTTCCAAATCTGATAAAACAGCCTTTCCGAACGGATCAAAAGCCAGCGTCGGAGGCTGCTCCAAACTTGCCCCGCTACCGATAGCTTATCCCTCCATCCGACCTTGAAAAACCGGCCGATTCCATCTCGTGCCTCGGCGAAAAGCTCTTTGCAGACTGCGGCTTCGATCGTCAAAAACAAGTGCCACCACGGTGGCTGAACATACTGATCGCGCCAAGCGTTGTAGTTGGCGATGATCCATGGCCTGCGCGCCTCCTCGGGCCAGCGATTCCGCTCCTCCTCGTCGCGATGTGGATCAAGGAAGAAAACCTCCTCGATTTTGATCGCCGCCAATTCATCCGGGCTCGCGAGGGGAGCCACGACCGGGCGCAGAAAATGGTTCTCGGTCAGCGGGCTGTTGCGCGGGTCGAGCACACGGGCGACGAAGTTCGCAAACGTCGTCTTGCCGCCTCCCCATGGTGAGTCGATATGGACGATGAAGGTGTCCGATTGGCCCGATGCGGACTTGTCGGAACGCGGTTTGGGGGGCGGATCGGGTCGCCCCGCTTCCGCGCTTGCGCCCGGCGCGCAGCCGTTCATCTCGCACCAGATCAGATGCAGCCGTCGACCCAGGAAGAAGGCGAGCAGGCCGCGATCGAGCGCATCTTCGGTTTCGCTCGGCGCATCGGCCCGAAAAGGTACATACGCGTCAAGTTCCGCCGGCTCGCCGGGAATTGGAGGCCACGGCAACGAGTCCGGGCGAACTTCCTCTAGATGCATGTAGGGATAGCGCTTGAGCGCCGTCTGGATCGACTCACTTTGGCTGAACACCTGCCAGGCTTCGTCGACGCTGACTGGAA
>DASZFO010000045.1 GCA_035939775.1 Pirellulales bacterium
GGCCGGATGAAGAGCGACGGGATGCCAGCGCTCGCCGAAGCCTTTGTTCGATTGAAACTCGCCTAAGCAGTCGTGCGGCCGTAGCTCCTCGCTCCGGGGCGCGGTCGCCGGCTGTCATTCTGCCGCGCGGCGGGTCGAAAACTTCGTCGTTCAATCGATCCGTCGCGTGGCTCTTAATCCTGCCGTGCGGCAGCGCGTTACACGCCTAGCAGCCTGTTGAACTTGTGCGACTTTCAGGCCAGCGACGTGATTGCCGGCCGTCGGAGGCCATGACGGGCCGCCGACGCGCTCATGGCAGTCAACCCGCGCCGATACGCGCTGACAATGCACCACGTCATTAGCATGAGAAGATACGCAGGCGCGGCAAGTTTCGTTTCTTTCTGCAACCCCTTCGGAGTACCGATTCCGAACAGCTTGCGCATAATCAGTCCCAGGTTGCGCGCCGCGACCTGGAGCAGATAACGTTTCGAGACTTGTAACAATCCGTGCAGCCAACAGCGTCTCGCTCCGCCGGTCTCGCAGACATGAGCAAACGACCGTTCGACGTATTCGCTCCGCAACCGTTGCAATTTCTTGCTCCGCGGACCGCGGACACGACGATGATTGCCGGTGATCGCCGTACGCTCCGCCTTGGATCGCTCGCTCCACTTCCAAGGGCGCTTACGCTTCGGCTCAGGAATGTATGTCCGGACTCCCAACGTCTCGTTAACGACCGCCAACGTCTCCGCCGCGTGATAGCCCTTGTCGGCCACGGCCTCCTTGATGTTCGCTGGACTTTCGGCCTCAATCACGTTCAACTGCGCCTGCACCACGCTCTCGGCCAAGGTCTCGGTGTCCGCCCGATCGGCCGGATAGATCGTGGCGGAAAGCACCAAGTCCGTTTCGAGATCGACGACGTGCTCAGCCTTGTAGGCCGGATGCGTCGTGCCATCTTTCATGCGGGCGATTCGGCTTTCCGCGTCGTTCGGCGACATCCAGTCATCGTTCGAGACCTTCTTGTCCCGACGAGTTTTGTCGAATCGCCGCAGTTCCTCGTCCGTCGGGTTTTCCAGGCCGGCTTCGGCGGCCAAGCCGCGCAGGTAGGTCTTCCAATCTTCGCCCGTGGCACGACGCACAA
Organism: Pirellulales bacterium; assembly: GCA_035939775.1. Lineage (NCBI taxonomy): Bacteria > Pseudomonadati > Planctomycetota > Planctomycetia > Pirellulales > Pirellulales bacterium. Next base: position 1,118 of record DASZFO010000045.1, read on the forward strand.
TGCTCTTCATCGCCGCGTCGGCCTCCAGCATCGTCGAATCGACCGCCACGGTCTTACCCGCGAGCAATTGATGCTCGGCGGCGAGCTTCAATACAAAGACGAACATCGCCTCATGGACTTCCAGCGGCAGCCGGTCGTGAATCCGCGACAGGCTGGAGTGGTCGGGAGTTTCTTCGTGCAGTGGCACTCCAAGGAACTCAGCCAACGAACGGCTGTCACCGCACCGCCAAGCAATCCCGCGCTGCGAACCGATGCCCTCGAAGTAACCGACCAGAATCATGCGGAAATACACGCCCGGTGGGATCGAATCGCGCCCCATGTTGGCGGCGTAGTATGGCGCACAAAGCTTCTCGAGCCATTGGTCGAAGCCGGCCTCCGCCAAGAGGACATTCAGTTTTTTGTAGAAGGGGTGCCCCGGCGACTTGGGCAATTCGTTTGTAGCAATCCAAGCGGCCTGTTGTTCGGTCTTCCGTTTCCCGAGTGCCATGCCCTTGTTTCCTTGCGGTGAGTTGATGAACCTCGCGGGCAATATACCATGACCGTCAAGGGCACTTTTTCAACAGACTGATAGGCCAAGCCAAGAATCCCGCCGATCACGGCCCCTGCCACCGCAGCGCCGATCTCGCGCTGCACTCGGTCATATCCGTCGATCCCAGGAGCGAATAAGACGAAGCTGGACAGCATTCCAA
>DASZFO010000046.1 GCA_035939775.1 Pirellulales bacterium
GGCAAACTATTCAAACAGAACAGGAACCGCTTTCGCGATCAGGTGATCGTCATCATCCGCAATGCCCAAATGTCGGACCTGGCCGATCCCGGCCTGACATTGATCAAGAGTCAGATCCTGGCGAGAACCAACTCGCTCCTGGGCGAACCGCTGCTCAAACAGGTTTTGTTCAGCGATTTTGCCGCGGTCCAGCAATAGTCGATGAACGAACACCACGCCGCTAGCGTCGGCTCGGTCCCTAGAGGTGTGCCCTCGGCCACGGCGCTGGCAGCCTTTTCGGTTGGCCAACGACCGATCGATGATCAGGTCGAATCGCGCATTCGTGTCGAACGCGCAGTTCCTCTACCGCAGCTCCCGGCCGACCTCGTTGTAAAACTGCTCGCGGTCCCAATAGTCTTTGTCGGTCATCTCGGCTGGCTCCTACCGGTCGCGCCGGCTGTCTGTTGACTGGAATGGAAATGACGAATTTCCAACCGACGGATCGGCTGCCGGCCAAGCCCACTGTCGAGTCGTACCTCGGCTCGTGGAAGTTGGAAGCCCGCCAGACGACGCCGGTGCGGTTGACCAAACGCGACGACAGTGTCGTCCCCGCCGACAAGCAGGCCGAATGGGCCGGACTGACCGGCGACGGGGTGGTGGCATTGGTCAACAAAAGCGATCCGGCCCAATGCGAGCTGACGGTTCGCACCGGGGACGGCAAGGCAACGTATCACTTCGCGGGCCGGCTGCTGTCGCGCGAGCGCGGCGTCGTCGCCGGCTGCCTGGCCAACGGCGGGCAAGCGAATGCTAAGGCCACTTACGGTGCGACTTTGGTGCATTAGAAATCATCGCCGATGCCCGGGGCGGGGCTGACCGTTGGTTCGTCAGGAAAGGCGGCGGTCGGTGAGTATAGTGTTCCCAATCCCTTCGGCGGCAAAGTAGCGAACGTCCGCGTCAAGGCCACCGCCGCCGCGAAGGAAAAGTGATCGAAATGTCATGCATGCTTTAAAGATCAACCCGGCATCGGCGCGGCCCCTTGGTCCAAAACCGGTTCAGTCGATGTGACGAACGCTTCTGTCGCTTAGCCGTTGAACGCGTCGGGCGGGCGGACCGACGCCCGGATTGGCGGTGGCCCTCGCATCAAAGGTGAATAAGACCTCATCCCTGGGCCGTGCCTTGCGCGAAGCGCCGCGAGTTTCATAGATCGGAGCGGCATGACACCCACGAAGCTAAGGCGATGCAAGATTCGGATCGCCCGAACTGCGCGTTGAAATCCCCCGCCAGACCGTCAGATCGACGACGTCGTCGACGAAACGAGCGCTGCCGTCGGCGAACAGCACGTTGACGCCGCCGATGTGCAGGCTCCGCGCCGTACGCCAGCCGTAGGCCGAATAGAGCAGCGGCTTCGCGGGCGGCGGCGTCGGATCGACGGTGACCGAGGTGATGCAATCGCAGGTCGCGGAGTTTGGCGGATAGTAGTGATTGTACGTGGCGCAGCGATATTCCCCGCTGCACCACGCGAATCCGCGCGGGTCGTTTCCACTCGAAGCGATCGAGTTGTAATTCTGCGTTGCATTGCACTTTGCATCGGTGAGATTGGGCGTGCTGCTGAAGCTCAACACGAATTTGTAGCTCCGATCCGGGCTTGTGGACGAAAAGCCCGTGTTCGGGTCGAAGGGTGTGTCGGCGCCCAACAGACTCTCCGATGCGGCGACGGTGTGCGACGTTCCATCCTTGATGTCCGCGAGTTTCGTCGCCGAATTGACGTAGAAAGTGCCGTCGGTATTGAACGGAGTGCCTCCCCCTGCGCCCGAGCCGGCGCACACCGCATAGTTCGTCGGGCCGAATTGCGCCACGGACCGTTCGACCGTGTCGCTGGGGCAAAGAAAATCGGAGATCGGTTGAGATACGCCGAACTGATTCGGCTGCGAAACAGGATAGCCTGGCCCCGGCATATACATCGGCAGCGACAGGTCCAGCAGATTATGCACGTTTTTTTGCTCCATGAATGGGAGCAAACTGGCCAGCGCCGACCAACGGTAAAATGTATACGGGTGAGTCGGATCCGGCGGATATAGCTTTGAGACGGCCGCCGACGGCAACTTCCTCATGGCCGATTCGTGATTCGCGAGCGCCACGCCGATCTGCCGCAGCTTGTTCAGGCATTGAACGCGCCGCGCGCTCTCCCGCGCGCTCTGGAGCGCCGGCAGCAGCAGCGCGATGAGAATCCCGATAATCGCGATCACCACCAGCAATTCGACGAGCGTGAACGCCCCCCGCGCCGCTCGGCGCGAACCGCCGACGGGATCGATCGACAGAGATTCGGTCGAGCAGCGCAGAACCATTGACCTCACCTGGCGGCCGGCGTAAACGACGGAATGGCTCACGCGTTCTCCACCGCCGTTCCCACGTATCTATCGTCGCCGAATTAGCAATCCGAGTCCAGCGGCGCCGCCGACTAGCATCATCAGCGAACTCGGCTCCGGCACGGCCGCGCCGACGGTAATGTTGTCTAACAGAACGCCGTCCCCCGGGTCCGTCTGCACCAGCGTCACCGTATCGAAGGGGGTCGATGTCGTGACGCCAAGATAAGCGCCATTGAAATTCGACGCACCGGGGCCAAACGTTCTCATCGGGACTGTTTGACTGGTGTGCGTGACGGAGTTGCCGAGCTGGAGCGAAAGTGTGTCGGCGTTTGTATCTCCCGCGTTCAAAAAATAAGCGCCAAACGCCGTCACCGGAGAGCTGAGTTGCATCGTGTCGGGGGCCAGTGCGGGAACGGCGAGCAGTGTGTTGAAGTTGCTGATGGCCAGCCCGATCGATCCCGATGCTTGCACGCCGGCGAATGCCTCGGCGGCCGTAATGCCGGTCGCGCCGAACGAGAGATTGGGATGATTCGTGGGGTCGGGGCCGCTCGCGGGCACGTACGAATCCAATGTGTCGGTGCCCGACAGCATGATGTTCGCGAAGAACGAGTTCTGAGCTGCTAGCGAATTCGGATAACTGGGGAGAATGCTGGCATCCGCGCCGAAGTACGTCATGGTTCCCGCGGTCGCTGAGCGGCCCGCGGCCGCGAACACGAGCACCGCGGCCAAGATGGTGAAACCCCTGATGTGTCGCTTTGTCGAGCAAGTCATTAGCTGTACCTCCCAGGTGAGAATCTGAAGACTGCGATGGAGTTGAACACCAATACGACTAAGAAGCTTCTATCGATTAGCCGAGATCCGGCTCATCGCCAATTTGCCGACAATAATCGCCAGACCGCCGGACGCCAAAATCGCCAAACCACTGGGCTCAGGAACAGTCGCCGCGACTCCTTCCGGCGAGCGGAAATCGAACAGGGACGCAGGCGAACCCAGCGGATTTCCAAACAAATCGCTGGCGGCAATCGTCAGCGTCGCCCCATTGCCGACCGACAGCGACTGAATCATCAAACGATCGACTTGGAGACTGCTGCCCGGTGCAAAGAAAAGGATCCCCAATCCCAGCGTCGATGGATTACCTCCATCCACGCTGCCGGCAATCTGATCGATTCCGGAGACCAATAGAGTGCCGTTGTCGATAATGTGCGGGCGATCGGCGGGAGCAACCGCGCCCCACGTTGACGCGTCGCCTGCCAATTCCAGCGTAGCACTCGCGTCGATGGTTGTGGCCGCGCCCCCCGCAGTCGAACCGAGCGCACCTCGCGCCGTCGTGCGGAGCGTGCCGCCGGCCACCTCGGCGCCCCCCGCGTAACTGTTGGTCGCGCCAAGTACGAGCGTGCCTGTGCCCGTCTTGCGCAGCCCGCCGGCTCCGGAGACCGATCCGGAAATCGTCAGGGCAGGACGGTTCGCCGCCGGATCGGCCGCGAGAGCCACGGTCAGGCCATTAGCAATATCCAGTGGGGAGGAAATCGCATGGCTGCCCGATAAGACGGTGATTGAAGCGGCGCCGCCTGGGCCGTTGTCGAGTGTCAAGGCGTGGCCGCTGATCCCGTCGCTGGCCAACGTGTAACTGACGCTGGAATTGTCAAACGCCAGCGAACCGGCGCTGAAAGCTCTATTGACGGTCACCTTCAAAGTCGGTCCGGCGCCGCTGATGGAACCAAACGTGGCAGTGATCCCCTGTCCGTTTGGAACCTGGCCGGTTGCCCAATTCGATCCGATGCCGAACAGCCCGTCGACGTTCGTGATCCAGCTTTCCGAGACGGGCGTGCCGTCGGAGACCATGATAATCGCCGTCGGCTCTTCAAAGCCCGTGTTAGGGTCGGTTTGCGGTGTGGCAACGGTACCCAAGAATTGTCCGGCGAGGGAGTAGCGCGCGATCTTGCCCCCACCGGCGGCAAACCCCAGCGTGGCGACTAGCAGACTCTGCCCGTCCGCGGCGAGTGTAATACTGGCGGGAAATCCTAAGCCGGTAATCGGAGTAAACGCAGGATCAAGCGCCCCGGTCGTGAGGTTGTAGGCAGCCACGCGGCCGGAGAATCCGGCTGTGACGTAAACGTCGTTGCCGCGTGTCATGAGCCCGGCCACGCCGCTCAGCGACGTCGTCGGCGCCACGAGATCCGAGATGGCCGTAATGGCCGCATCGGATTTCAGCACGCCTCCCTTCGACCCCGTCGCATCGTTGAAGCCGCCGACCACCAACGCGCCATTGGGGGCCAAAGCCAATCCCGAGTACGAATCGATCGAACCGCCGACAAGAGCCGGCCCGGCCGACGCGCCGCTGGGCGTCAACGGAACGACTCCGCCGCTCGGCGGTGAATAGTTCAAGTTTGACACGTAAATCGTGTTGCCTGCGGAGTTGAACGCGATCGAACTGGGGAACGACAGCCCCGAATCTCCCGTGGCGATCACAGTCGGATTGGTCGCGCTGCCGGCCTGGTAATTGTAGTCGTATCTTACAACTTCGCTGTTGTTCGAACTGGAGACGTACAATTCCGTGCGATCTGGGGAGATCTGGATTCCGGTGGGCGCGTTCAGATTAGTCGGGTCATTCACCAGCACCCCCAAAAATTGCCCGTCGGGGGTGTATCGATAGATGCTGTTGGTCAGCCGATCGGCGATCAGCATCTCCGCGGCGCTGCCCACGTTCACCGAGCCGACCAGCCCGATTCCCGCCAAGAAGGGTAGCGCCAATCGAAATAGGAGACTCGCGCTCATTAGCCCAAACGGCGGGTTGAACAGAGGGTGGGGATTCCAAGCCGCCCTTGCACAGCTTGGGGTTGGCATCGTCGGTCCATGCGGTGGCGAGCGACGATTGGTAAGCGGACAAACTAGGCGGAGTCGAGTCGCACTGGCGTCACGGTTGGAGTGGACTCAGCGTCCTGCGGGATTGAACCCGCAATCGACTCGCGGGTAAATCATTAATTCTAAAGGGGGGACTGGCAAGAGGCGGGCGGGCAATGCTTTAATACTCATACACTCGTTTGAATGATCGTGTCAAGTAGCCTGTTGATCTAATTTCCCGACAAATCCGGTATTGAGCCAATGGGCGGGATGGCAGGAAAGGGGTTTTTGGACTTACCAGAATCGCGAGAATCGCTCCTCATCCAGAGCGCCGCGGCGGTCCTAGCAACAGCGCACTCCTGGAAACAGCCGCATGACAGATCCGCTCGACTCTAACCGCTGCTCCCGGTTGCTCAAGGCATTGGCTGACCCGGAACGCTTGAAAATCGTGCAGGCGCTGCGGCCCGGACCGGCTTGCGTCTCAGAAGTCGCCGAGCAGTTGAAGGAAGTCGTTGCCAATGTTTCGCATCATTTACGGGTGCTGCGAAGCGCGGGGCTACTGGTCGATCGGCGCGAGGGAAAAAACGTCATTTACGCACTAAATCCGGACATCTTTTTGCGAACGGAAACCAAGCCGGGAACGTTGGACGTGCTCGATTTCGGTTGCTGTCGGCTGGAACTGGGCAGCGATCAGCCGCGACCGAAGCGTCGGCGATCGGCTTCAGTCCGCGCTCGTAAAACGTAAGCGCGCGGGTTTCGCCCTACGGCGCGTCGAAAACGCGGCAGGAAAACGGAATCGTGATTTCGGCAGGAAACGCCGTGAGATTCAGGTTGAGGTCAAGAACGTTCGTCAGATGAACCCCGCCACGACTACCAGACGATCGGCCGCAGAGACTTTTGCGGAGAGTCAGTCGGCGGATTATTCGCGTGACGGCTTTCTCATCGTGCGCGGCGTGTTTCGCCCCGAGGAGGTCGCAGCGTTGGCGTCCGAAGCGCAAACGCTGGCTGAACGCAACGAGCTGGTCGACACGAACAACATTCGATGCCGCTGGCAGGATCATTGCGACAGCGACGAATGTCTGTTCGATTGTTTCGACCCCGTGATCGACATCGGGCCGGTCGCCCGAGCGGTGGCGAACGATGAGCGGATTCTTGCGCCCCTGCGAATGCTGCTGGACGACGATGCGCATCTGTTTAAGGACAAGCTCATCTTCAAGCGACCTGGTGCAAAGGGATATGCGCTGCACCAGGATTACATCGCTTGGCCCGAGTTTCCCGAGAGCTTTACCACCGTGATCGTGGCGATCGATCCATCGTGTGCGGCCAACGGCGCGACCGAAGTTTTCGCCGGATATCACCGTCGCGGGTATTTGTCGCCCCGCGACGGCTTGTACCACGAGTTGCCGGAAAGTGCGGTCGACCCGTCGCACGGAGTGACGCTGGAAATGGCGGCGGGCGATATCGCCATCTTCACCGGTTTCACTCCCCATCGCTCGGCCCCGAATCGTAGCGATCGCTGGCGGCGGCAGTTGTATCTTAGCTACAATGCGGATCGCGACGGCGGAGCACGACGGGAGGCGCATTACAGTCAATTCCACGAGTGGCTGCGGCAACGGTATGCGGAATACGGCAGAACCGATGTCTATTTCTACTGAACGCGACATTGGCTCGTCTCCTTCGAATCCAAGCCCGCGCGACGAGCGCGCCGTCCCATTTCATCTGTCGCTTAACGTGGCTGATCTGGGGCGGAGCGTCGATTTCTTCCGGCGTCTTTTCGATCTCGCGCCAGTTAAAGAGCGGAGCGACTACGCGAAATTCGAAGTGGCCGCGCCGCCGCTGGTGCTCTCGCTCGAGCCGAACTCGGCCAACGCCGGCGACCGGTTAAACCATCTCGGCATTCGCCTGCCGAACTCCGAGCAACTCGTTGAGTTCCAGCGGCGGCTCGAAATGGCGGGCATCGCTTGCCAACGGGAAGAGGGCGTCGCTTGCTGCTACTCGCGGCAATCGAAGTTTTGGATTACTGATCCCGATGGGAATCTGTGGGAGGTTTACACAGTCGAAGAGGATTTGAATTGCCGCGGAATCGGAGATTTGCCGCTTGTCGAGCGGCCGCAGCCCGAGCGCCGCAAATCGACGGCGCCGGCGGTGTGGGTCCATCGCTTGGGCGACGCAATCGCCGCGCGGCTATTAATCGAGTCTGACTCGGTCGATCAAGTGCTTTTGCAAGGATCATTCAACGTGCCGCTCGCGGCCGAAGCGCGGCAACACCTACTCGGCGAAGTGCGGCGGATTCTCAAGCCGGGCGGACAGTTGACGGTGCATGGTCTATCCGCGGATAAACCGGCGACCGACATCGGCGGGCGTTTGCCAGGCCCTGCCGCCATCGTCCAATTCGTGCCAGCCGCCGGCGACCTCATCGCCGATCTGGAAGCCGCCGATTTTGAGGCCATCCATTTCAGTAAACTCGACGACGGAGCCTGTTTCACAATCGATGGTCGCGGGCTGCGCGAAACGCGGATCGATGCCTTCCGCCCGAGCGAGTCGAGCGATCGTGCAGCCCGCGCGATTCTCTACAAAGGCCCGTTCCGCGCGTTGGAAGACGATCTCGGCCGAGTTTTTCGTCGCGGCCGATGGACCTTCATCGACGAAGCCGGTTGGAACCGATTGCGATCATCACCGATCAGCGATCAGTTCTTATTCGAGGCACCACCGACGGCGCCTTAAGATGAGTGGTACGAATAATCGCGGGCTGCGCGCGTCGGCCGGATGGTCCGACGTGACTTTGCCGCAAGTCTTTCACCTGTTCTGACCGCCCTTGTCGGCCGCTGGCGCGTCTTTCTTCGCAGCGGCTGAATAGCCCTTCCATAGCCACTCGAGCGCCTCGGGCAGCGTTTGCTGTTTCACGCTTCCGTCGCAATGGCCGGCGTTGCGGGCGAACACGAACTGGTAATGATAACCCTTGGCGGCCAGCGCTTTGGCCGTGTTTTCATTCGCCAGGACCCAATCGTGCATGTTGTCGTGCATGGTATTCGGGTTCAAAAGGTCTCGGTCGCCCACTTCCATCCAGATTCGCAGCGGCTTGGCCGGGCTGTTGGGGATCAGATGTTCGTGAAGCTCCCACGCGCCGTGCGGCGTCTCGTCGTTATGCGGCCATTGCTGGTTCACGAACGTGCCGGAGTAAGTGAGAACGCGATGGTACAGGTCAGGGCGATACCAGGCCATGATCAATGCGCACGAGCCGCCGGAGCTGCAGCCCATCGTTGCTCGACCTTCCGGATCCTTTGTCAATTTCACATTGCATTGCTTCTCCACCAGAGGCAGCACCTCTTTCTCGACGAACTCAGCGTATAGCCCGGACATGGTGTCGTATTCCAATCCGCGCTCGCTGCCTTGGGCGTCGCCGCTGCCGTTGCCGATCGAGATGGCAATCATCGCGGGCACCCGTCCTTGAGCGATGAGATTGTCAAGAGCGGCGAACAACGCCTTGTCGGGTCCGTCCGCGCCGACGATGAACGGCGCGGTTGTGCCGGGCACGTATTGTTTGGGAACATAAACGGCAGCCCGCCGCGCATAGGGAGCGGGATGGCTGGTGGTCACGACCATTTTGGTTGGGTCGGTGGGATCCGCCGTGCCGCGAGTGTCCTTGTCTCGCGCGATGCCGGGATAAATCTTGCTGTCGGTAGAGTTCATCGTGAGGTCATGAATCACTCCTTGCAGCGCGTCTTGCTGCGCAGCCATTTCCGGTGCCCGTTTGTGAGTCGGACCAATGATGTAGTTTCCCTCGGCGTCCGCCGGTGGAACCGTGCCGTCGGGCAACTCCTTGGCCGCGACAAATCCTGGCGCGTTCGGATCGCGGGTTGGGGGAGTTGGACGCTGGGCCGAAACCATCGCCGGATCGAGGCCGGCCATTAAGCTCAACAAAAATGCAATGCTCAAGTGTTTTGTGTTCATAGAATCTTTTGGGTTAGGCGCGTGTGGTGAATCGTCAACCGGTAATCGGCTGCTATCCTACTTCACGTCACTAATGGTATCTGACGAGCAGCACGCCCGCAAACACCATCGCCGCGCCCGCGAGCCTGCCGATCGACAGCCCCTGCTGCGGCACGTTCATCAGGCCGAAATGGTCGAGCAGCAGCGAGCAGACAAGCTGCCCGCCCACGACAGCGGCGATGAAGGCGGCGGAGCCCAGTTTCGGCGTGAGCGCGGCGCCGGCGAGCACAAAGACGGCCCCCAGCGGTCCCCCGACCCAGTTCCACCACGGCGCCGCTCGGAAGGCCGTCGCCGGGGGCAGGCTCGGACGGATCGCCAGCATCACGAGCACGGCCGTAGCGATCGTTCCGCAAATCGAGAAGAATGCGGCGTAGCGGGGATCGCCGAGGTTGGCCCGCAGCGACCCATTGGCCGCGGCCTGAAGTGCGATGCACGCGCCTGCCGCCGAGGCAAGAGTAATCCAGAGGCTATTCATCGACCTTCCTTTCGTTGAGGAGTTTGCGTCGTCGAACGGGCACCGCCGTTTTCCGTCGCAGTTCATGCGCGATCTTAGGGCAGCGTCCCTCCCGCCTTGTTCATCGAATTTGCTATTTCAGCATGAAGTCTCGGTCTGCGTCAACGATTTCTTCCCGCTAGCCAGTTGGCATTGCATTTGCCAAAGGGGCGCACTCCCGACCTTGCCGGAGTCGCCTAAGCCAAAAGCGCCATGCCTTTGACTGGCGATTCGGTTTGTTCTTTAGCCAAATAGAGGAGGTTTCACATGAAGCTCAGATCATTTTCGCCCTTCTTGAGCGCGGCCTTTGGTGCCGCCACGCTTGTGACGTCGCTCGCAACTCCGCAAGCGAGCATGGGCGCGCCGCCGGGACCGATTTACGCGCAGCTTTCCAGTTCGATGAGCCAGAAGGCGAGCCTGACAGGCACGCTCGTCACGATGGATTCCAACGACGCCCTCGGCGGCTTGGACCATGACGATAAGGGCAAGGGCAGCGACATCACGATCAAGACCGAAGGGGTCTACTTCATGGTCGCCGCCATCCAAGTGGCCAAGGAGAAAGGCGACGCCGACGACTACATCGATGTTTGGATGAAGCAAAACGGCAAAGATGTCGACAACTCGGGCTGCCGCCAGATCATCAAGGATCCTAACTTCACAACCGTGCTGGTTTGCCAAGGCATCGCGGAATGCAAAGCCGGCGACAAGTTCAACGTGGTTATCTCGTCGAACTCGCCCGACAACGGCGTTGGGATCGTCAAGATCGCCCCCAAGGGAGAGCCCGCCATCCCGAGCATCATCTTTTCGATTTTCAAGATCAACTAGGTTGTTTTAGGTTAGACCGCTCACGCACTTGGACGCTGTCGCGTGTCCGAGGCGTCCAGATGCACGTCGGCTGGAGTGATGTCCAGTGCCCAAATGAGTCCCGTGGCGTAACAATGTCCAGGGGCCGACGATTGTTGCGCGATCGCTACGGGCTTGATCGGCCCAAAAGCGCGTTTTTGAGCGGCTCGATCCATTGGCCGCGCTGGGGATCGAAGCAGCCGAAGCCGGAACAAAACTCCCAGTACGCAATGCTCATCTTGCGTTTCGTGGCCTCATCGGCGATGCACTTGGTCCAGCGGGCCCGCGATTCCAGATCGGCCTTGTGATACGAGCCGAATTCACCCAGATAAATCGGTCGTCGATGAACGACGGCCCAGGCCAAGGCCGTGTCGAAATCGTGCGCAACCGCTTGTTGCTCAGCCGCGGTGCCGCTCCACTTTTCGCCGAGCCATTTTTGTGCCTCGGGGCCTGCCCATTCCGCTCCTTGATGCGTGAAATGGAATGGATTGTAGTAGTGCACGGTGACGACGAGGTGCTTGTCGTCCTCTGGCAGCTTAAGGCCGCCGAGTTCCTTGATGCTGTTATAGCCGACAGGGCCGATCACAACGTCGCGCACCGGGTTCGATGGCCGCACGACGGCCAGTGCCGCGGCCAAATCCCGATTCCATTCGTCCGCGGTCAACTTGTGATTCGGCTCGTTGAGAAGTTCCAGCGCTAATTCGGGCGGGAAGTCTTTGAAGTGCTCGGCGATCTGCTTCCAAAGGGCGACGAACCGCTCGCGATGCTGCTGCGGCTCGTTCATCATGCCGTCGTAATGGTGCATGTTCAGCACCACGGCCAATCGCCGCTTGAGCGCCTGATTGACGGCCCAATCGACGCGCTCGAAGAACTTGGTATCGATCTTATAGGGCGGCGACTCCTCGGCGTGAGCCGACCAGCGGACAGGGATGCGGACGGAATTGAATCCGGCCTCGGCGATTCGGTCGAAATACTCTTCTTTGAGCACAACGCCCCAGGTGCCTTCGCTAGGCGCTTCAAGCGCGTTGCCCAAATTCACGCCACGCCCGAAACGGGCCGTCATCCGCTGAAAGTACGGATCGGCCATCAGTTCCTTCAACTTCGGCGATGCTTCGGCGGCCCGCGCGATCGGCGAATTAGTGCAGGCCGCCACCGCGATGAAAGCTAGCGCAGTGAGCCATTGACCGCATCCTGATTTCATTTGATCTCCTCGCGCGCTTATAAATGCTCTCCAGCCCGCTAGCTACCGGTCCTTACACATGCTGCTCATAAATCGGATTACGCAGCAATCCTACGGGGGCTGACGCCGCCCGGCTCGCCAAATTACACTTGCCGCTCAACAATCGGATTGCGCAGCGTGCCGATGCCGTCGATCGTGATCTCGACTTCGTCGCCGGCGTTCAGTGTAAAGTCGCTGCCGGGCACAATGCCGGTGCCCGTTAGCAAGAGCACGCCATCGGGAAACGAGTTTTCGCGACCCAGCCAGCCAATCAGGTCGTCAAACGAGCGGGCCATTTGTGCAATGTCCGTCTTTCCCTCGAAAACGATGCGGTCAGCACGATGCACTGCCAATCGGATGCCGATCTCGGCGGACGGCGGCATCGCGTCGACCAGCGTGATCCAGGGGCCGAGTCCGCAGCAGGCGTCGTAGGTCTTAGCCTGCGGAAGGTAAAGTGGATTCTCCCCTTCAATGTCGCGGCTGCTCATATCGTTGCCGACCGTGTAGCCGACCAATTGCAACCTCGAATTCAGCACCAGCGCCAGCTCCGGCTCTGGCACGTTCCAGCGCGAATCGCGCCGGATGCGCAGCGACTGACCTGGACCAGCGACGCGATGTGGAGTGGCTTTGAAGAACAGCTCCGGCCGGGCCGCTTCGTAGACGCGATCATAAAGCGTGGCGGCCGATTCCGATTCCTCCATCCGGGCCGTCTTGCTTCGCTTATACGTCACGCCCGCCGCCCAAACTTCCTGGCGATCGATCGGCGGCAAGAGCGCGACCTGATCCAGCTCAATGGGCCGTGTCTCGACATCCATCAGGACGGCGATTCGCCGCGCTGGATCAGCGTCCTCAAGAATCTCGGTCAGCGTCACCGGATCGCCCCACCGCGCGGCAAGCGGAACGATCGCGTTATCGCGGACCACTCCCACCGATGCTTCGCCAGAGGGCGAACGGAACTTAGCCAGGTGCGTCATCGCGATCATTTCCCCAATGGCAGCTCATAGCATGCGGCTTCGCGCGAGTTGCGCACCAGCAGGTAACGGCCGAAAAGGCAGAGATTGTTCCAGGTCTGACCTTCGATCGCTTCAAACTTGCCGAGTTCGTGATGCGCCTCGGGCGACAATTCGACCAGGGCAATTTCCCCTTCGTCGGATTCTACCAAGAGCAGGTCGCCGACGCGGAGGATTTGGCCGTGGCCGTAGTGCCCCGCCTTCCAGCGCCGCTTGCCGGTCGCCAGCTCGACGCATTCCAGAATTCCGTCCGACAGGCCGTATACGAAGCCCTTGTAGACGACCACGTTGGTTAGCTTCGTTTGCAAGTTTTTTTGATTGTGCCAGATGGTCTCGGTCGCCCACCGGTCGGTCGCCGGATCATGCTTGACAGAAAAGAGGGCGCCGCCCCCTGAGTAGCCTTTCGACACGAAGAGCCGATCGTCGGCCACCGCGATCGCCTGCGACGAGCTGGCGTTCATGTTGCTGCTGCCGGGCCAAGGATACTCCCAGAGCATCGCACCAGTGGCCACGTTGTGACCAGTGATGTTGTTTTCGTTGACGCTCACGATCTGCCGAACGCCGTCGAGCCGCGCGAGCGAGGGGGAGCTGTAGCTCACTTGCCGGTCGCCCGCCTGCCACATTCTCTTACCCGTCGCCATGTCGTACGCGATGAGCGACATCTTGGCGCCTTCCTTTGGCCCGCCGCCGGGAACGACGACGAGGTTATCGACAACTAGCGGCGAGCCGGCGCGGCCCCATAAAACTTGTTTCGCTTCATCATCGAGCGCCACGCCGGTTTCTTCCAACAGGTTCTTACTCCATAGGATCGAACCGTTCGCGCCATCCAAGCAGCGGAGCACTCCGCTCGCTCCCATCGCATAAACTTTCCCTTGATAAATCGTCGGCGTGCTCCGCGGGCCAGTGCCGCCTGGGATGGTCGTGTGGCGGGCCTCAATACCGCTGGACCACTTCAAATCGCCGGTCAATAAGTCGTAACAAGTGACCAATTCCTCATCGTCGCGCTGTTCCATCGTCACAGCGTAGCCGTTGACGGCCGAAAAGGCCGAATGCCCCGCGCCGATCGGATGTTTCCAAACCGGCCGCGGCGGCTGCGCCTTCCAATCGCGAGCGAGCACGATCCGATCAATCCCGAGGTTTCGATCCGGCCCGAGAAACTGGGGAAAATCATCGTCGGTTGAAACGTCCAGCGCCACTTTGACCGAGTTCGTGGGGGCAACAGGTTTCGCGAGCAACTGATCGGGCTGTTTCGACCAACGGAAGGCGAACACGGGAAGCAACTCAGCCGTCGTGTGGTCCACTCGAAGAATCGCCACGGCAAACGCCAGCCCGCCGACCACGACGGCCAGCGGCGTCCACCGCACGGCGGCCGAATGCCCGCTGAAAAAAGCGAACCAAATCACCAGCACCATGATCGCCGCGAAACTGGAACCCATGCCGATCAGATTGGCGATGGCATGGTCGAGCATGTCGGGCATCCGAGCCCAGAAGTTGAGGCCGATCAGGACCAGCAGAAAGAGCCAATACCAGATCGGCGGACGAATTCGACCTTTCGGTCGTGATTCAGCCGGTGGAGTTGCAGATGAAAGTTCGTTCGACATGCGATTCCCGTTTGCCGCGCGCGACTACCGCAAATCTCTTCGGGTTATCGTAGCCGAAGAGAGCCGCGACCGTAAATGGCGAGACCTGCTTGCATCCCAAGAACCGCCCGGGGCTGTCTGCCCTCTTTTCGCGCCCAAAAATTGACGCGGCCGCGGGCGCGGTTTACGATGGCGTCGTGATACCAATGGGGTGAATTCTTGCCAGTTGTGTTCGAAAACGGCCATTGCCGCGACACTTTTTCAGAGAGACACCGTGAGAACGTCATTGTCAATCGTTTTGGGTCTGGCGTGTTGCGCTGCTGCCGCCCAATCGGCCTCGGCGGACGTCATCACCGACTGGGATACGGTCCTGATCAACGCCGTGAAAACCGACACGGGCAATCCGGCGACGACAATGCCGGGACCCGGTTGGGCTTCTCGCAACATGGCGATGGTCGCCTCGGCGATGGGCGACGCCGTCGATAATGCCGCCTCGTCGTTCAGTTTCACCCCTTATGCCTATTCCCACCTTACGCCGACGGCCTCGCCGACGGCTGCCGCCGCTCAGGCCGCACATGACGTGCTCGTGAATCTCTATCCCGCTCAGCAATCGACTCTGGATGCCGCTTTGAACAATTCGCTCGCGGGAATCTCCGGTCCGGCGCTCGCTGACGGCAAGGCTCTGGGAGCCGCCGTCGCCAGCGCGATCGTCGCCCGTCGGGCCAACGACGGGTCGAGCGTTTCCGTCAGCTACACGCCCCAGCCCGGCTTGGATCACTATCAATTGCAACCCGGTCAGACGGCCTGGGGACCCAATTGGGGTAGCGTGACGCCCTTCATCTTGTCGAGCGCGCAGAAGACCGACAACGCGAATCTGATCGCCGCTCGCATCGACGCACTCGTTCCCGGCGCCACGAGCTTGACAAGCACCATGTTCCTGAGCAGCTCGGCATTCGCCAATGCCTTCAATCAAGTGATGTTGCTAGGGGCAGCGACCGGCTCGACCCGAACGCAAGCCCAGACCAACATCGGCTATTTCTGGGGATACGACGTGGGCAATCTTGGCCCGCCCCCAATCTTGTACAACCAAATCGTCCAGACCATCGCCAACCAACAGCACAACACCGTCGCGCAAAACGCCCGGCTGTTTGCCTTGGCGAATCTGGCGATGGCGGACGCCGGCATCGTCTGCTGGCAGTCGAAGTACACGTATGACTTTTTTCGGCCGATCACCGCGGCCCAGGAAGGTCTCCAACTCGCGGCAATCAATCCGGGGATCACCAACGTCAATACGAGCTGGACTCCGCTCGGCGCGCCCAACGGGATCATCGGTTCGACCACCCGGCCGAACGACAACCCGTTCACCCCGCCCTTCCCGTCCTTCACGTCAGGCCACGCCTCATTTGGCGGCGCGCTGTTTTCGACGTTGGCCGACTTTTACGGAACCGACAACATGAACTTCACGCTCACCAGCGACAACATTCCCGGTGTGATGGAATCCTTCACCAAGTTCAGCGACGCCGCCGCGCAGAACGCCGAGAGCCGAATCTATCTCGGCATTCATTGGCAATTCGACGCCGACATCGGCGTGGCCTCCGGCGATATGGTCGGCAACGACGTTTTCGGCAGCGCGATGCTGTCCGTGCCCGAGCCGAGCACGTTCGTCCTGGCGGCGTTGGGCCTGCTCGGATTTCTGGCATACGCCCGGCGGCGAGGCAGTTGGGCGGAAAAGGCCAGAGCGAAGCCGTCGGCAACTGGCGTTTGATGCTGTACTTCTCCTCTCCTCAGAACCCCTCACAAAACCGCCGGGGACTGTCCCCATTTTGCGCAGTCCGCGGAGCAAAACTGGGGACTGTGCCCTTCTCCCAGGCAGTGTCGTGAGGGGTTCTCAACGCGGCAGGCGTAAGCGCCGCCTTCAAGCCTTTGCGATCGGGGCTCCTTGATGAAAACGTGCATTTTCCTCTGTTTGATTGTCGCGGCCGGCGGTTCCTTGCCGCGGGCACTCGCGGACGAGCAAACGGTTCACTGCCGGCAAGGAGTGGTCGTCAGCGTCAATGGACATGCTTCGGATGTTGGCTTGGCCATCCAGAAGCATGGGGGCAACGCCGTTGATAGTGCCGTGGCGACGGCGCTGGCGTTGGCGGTGACGTACCCGGCCGCGGGCAATATCGGCGGCGGCGGTTATCTACTCGTGATGCCGAGCCAGGGCGAGCCGCTGGTCTTCGATTATCGCGAAGTTGCGCCGGCGGCAGCCACGCGCGAGATGTTCATTGACCCCGCCGCGCGCACACCCCATCGCCGAGTCGGCGTCCCGGGCACGGTGCGCGGCCTGGCGCTGGCCCATCTTCGATTCGGCAACCTGCCTTGGCGCGATCTGGTGCGGCCGGCTATCGACCTGGCCCGCGACGGCTTCGCGCTCGACTCGGCGACGGCTCGTTCTTTGAACGAAGTGCTCGCGACCTCCGACAAATCTCGCTTTGCTGAGCTGCATCGCGTGTTCGGTAAACCGGACGGCGCGAAATGGCGCGCCGGCGACCAGCTCAAGGAACCCGAACTGGCTCAGACGTTGCAATGCATCGCCGAGCGCGGCGCTGACGGTTTTTACTTGGGAGAAGTGGCTGAGAAGATCTCCGCCGAAATGAAGCGCGGCGGTGGACTCGTGACCGGTGAGGACCTTGCGTCCTATCGTGCTCTGGCCCGACCTCCCTTGCGGGGCATGTACCGAGGCTTTGAAATCTTGGGCGTTCCGCCGTCGTCCTCTGGCGGCACGTCGTTGATCGAGGCGCTGAACATCCTGGAATGCTTCGATTTCGACCGGGATCCGACTTCGCCCACCAACGTGCATCGGACGGTCGAAGCGATGAAGCGGGCCTACCGCGATCGGGCCCGCTACCTGGGCGATCCGCTGGCGGCGCCGATTCCCGATTTTCTCGTGGACAAAGCCTATGCCCGCCGGCTGGCTGCCACGATCACCGGCCGCGCCACTCCCAGCCGCGAGTTGGCCGGCGACATTCCGCTCGCCGCGGAGTCCAAGGAAACGACCCACATCTCTGTGGTGGACAAGGATCGCATGGCGGTCAGTCTGACGTACACGCTCGAAAACTCGTACGGCAGTCGGGTCGTCGTACCCGGGGCCGGTTTTCTCCTGAACGACGAGATGAACGACTTCAACTGGCTTCCCGGTGTTACCGACGCCACCGGCCGCATCGGCACGGACGCGAACCTCGTGCGCCCCGGCAAACGCATGCTCAGCTCGATGTGTCCGACGATTGTCGCCCGCGACGGCCATCCCTTGCTCGTCACCGGCTCGCCCGGCGGGCGAACGATCATCAACACGGTCCTGTGCGTCGTGACCAACCTCATCGATTTTCACATGGACCTGCGCCATGCCGTGGATGCGCCTCGCTTTCACCACCAGTGGTTTCCGGACGAAATCCGCGTGGAACCTGCCTGGTCCGAGCGAGCCCCGGAGCTTGCCGATAAGCTGCGGGCGATGGGCCACACGCTGGCGCCGTCTGCGCATCAGGGCGACGCCCACAGCATCTGGATCGATCCCGCCACCGGCGACCTGACCGGCGCTGCGGATCGCCGGATCTCGGGCAAAGCGGCGGGTTATTGATGCCGCCTGTTAAGCGGCCTGCGCGAAACCGACGGCGAGAGGTGATCGCACGGCGTAGGCGTGTCCGTCCGAGGCAATTCAGTCATAGCCCTTCGAACAGCCAGATTGTGGCGACCGAAGTGGCGAAGAATGACGGGAGTAGCACCGACCGCGATAGAAGTCTGATTCTGGAGGAACAATTCGACAAAGGCCAATCACGGCGATTTACTGGAACCGACTACGGTCGAAGTACCATGATCAGTTCCCGTGAGGCTTGGCGCGCAGATCGATGGGCACCATCGCCTCCTAACGTGCTAAATCGCCCTAGCACCGATTTACATCGAACTTGGCCAAAATACTCGGCCGCTACTCCTCGCAAGAGGTGACTTGAGATACCGTTTGAGCATTTTTTGTCAGGGAAGGTGACGATCGCCGTTGCACCTTGCGCAGCCACGAGCTTCAGAAGCTCGGTCACTGCACAGCGAGATTCGGTTTGGACGCTGTATTTCGACCGTGGACGTTCCTTGGCCGGCGGATATCGGCCTACACCTGACACGTCGCCGCATCGGCCGCGGCAAACGGTTTCAAGCACATGATAGAACCTGCTGTAGTGAACCGCCGAATACGGAGGGTCAATGAATACAAGGTCTCCCTTGCGCAGTTCTGAGGCGGATTCATTTGCATCCGCAACTCGCGCACTTCCACGAATCTGAGCGTGTTTACTTGCGATTTCTCGTAATTCAGTTTTGGTTCTTTCCAGAACTTCGCGATTCCACGACTCAAGCAGAAATCTCTTGGCAGATTCTGTTGGCTGAAATGGCTGAGCAGTGTGTCCTGGCGATGCGGCACACTGACTTGCGGCGCTGATTAGCGCGGCCAATGCTACTTGTCGGTCACGCGGGCTTTGTGGTAGGGATAGGCGAAGTGCATCCATCCAGATTGATTGAGCGCTGCTGAAATAATGCCCGCCGTATGCCCTCGTGATTACAAATTCACTCGGCGCGCTCGCACATGTTTCACGAATCTCCTCGACGTACGAATTATGAAAGTCGATGGGGCGAGGAAGTACGCGTGTGGCTTTGGCGAACAGTCGGCGTCGTTTGAGTTCACGTTCGGCGCGCCCTCTCCATTCTGCCCAAAGAGTCTCGGCATTTACGGCTCTAGTGCGCCCAAGCACTGCGCAAGCAAGGGCGACAGAGAATGCCTGAATGTCGAAAGCTCGAACAGGTATGCGGCAACACCCGGCGACAAAACTTGCCACAGCGCCCGAGCCCGTAAAAAGGTCCATGAATCGGCGCGCATTCTGAACCTCGTCCTTCAAGAGGAGCCCAAGTCCATTCTTTAACATCCAGCGCTTAGAGCCCATGTATTTCATAGGGTTTTGCGATAGATGGATAGGTTGCCCGACTCGGTGATCTGGTAGTCACAATACTCATTCGCAAATGCGGGCGACCGTTGGACGGTCCAGAAGCGGTTCTTTCCGCCCAGAATCTCGTCGACGATTCTCCGATAGCGAACGATCCGGTGGTAGGCTACGATTTGAACCGACTCGAGATCGGGGTATGACCGACGATTCGGTATGGGCGGCACCTGCATTTCAATTGAGGAGATTTTCTCGACACGGCTCGTCAAGCTCACCTTTTCGAGCGGCGCGAACTGTGGAAATCCAGACACGTGATCAGCGTAGTTTGCGCGGTTTCGATGCCCGGAGTCAGATATATCTGCTTTTTCGGGGTTGAGAGTGAACAGCGGATCCGCAGAAAAGCACGGGGACTTCTTTACTATCTTCCAATAAAACTTATGCTCGCCGCTCCCGGCGTCTTTTTTGATGGCGCTGCAATGATGCCCGCCATGGTCAAGCGTCATGCGGATCACCAGCTTGCGATCGTAAAGTAGAAAGTAACCTAGCAAATGCGCTAGCGCACGCATTGCATAGTGGCTGGCATAGTAACCGCTGACGGAGGACCAGAGAGGGCTTGCGCTCGTCAACGAGCACGAAATGAGGAAGCTGTGGATCGCTCGGTGCCATGCCTCTACCGAAGCCGTGGCGAAGTACTTTGACTTCTGTCGATCAATCGTGACCTGCAACTCATCCCGGTTTGGGAAAGCGCTGAGGAGGTTAGCCGCCAAGTGGCCAAGGTGAGGGAACGAGTGCGCGGCGCTAACGACATTCAATGGAGCGAAGAGAACGTCGACAAAAGTGCGCGTCTCAGGTGGAATCTCAATCGCCATTGCTGAGCTCGGAATAGATTCTGCCGCGAGTTTCGCGAGCCTTTTCCGCCCTATCCTCCGCCGTCATGTCGTCAACGCTTGCTGTTGTTCCCACTGAGCACCACAATACGTCTCTGAATCTCGCGATGCCACCGCTTCCCAAGAATCCGTGTTCCTTGAACTGGGATTTGTCAATGAATTGATCGTCCTCAAGCAGAGAAGCCTTCTTGAGCGATTTCTTGAGCCACGCGGCGAGGTGCTCCGATGCCTCGTCGCTAAGGGGATCAATTCGCTTCGTCTTTAGAGTCCACAGGCATGCTGGAATCAGGGTGATAAATGAGACCATGACGCGCCCCTGGTATACGACGTTTTGGGGCGTCAACTTCTCGCCTTCCGACAAATCTTCTCGCCGTCCTGTCGCCTCGAGCCATGCTTCCAGACACAGCGCCAGGAACGAAGCTTGATCCTCAAGCGACGAAATCTCGGCCGTATCCAGCGACTCCAAGACATCCTCAATCGCCGAATTCAATGTCGCGAGCGTAACAACATCACCCACGCCATACTTGATTCCAGGGATTTGGATCATGCCGACTAGAGGTCCGACTTCGAGCATCAGCTTGCGACCCAGATCTTGTGCACGTTCTTTCTTACCCAGCATGCCTGGCTCGCGCGTCGTTGGAAATAGGTCGGCCACGAGGGAGCGATCGACTTTCTTCTGATAGAAATTTACATCGATAAAGATTTGAGCCTGACGTTTCGGAGGCGCATCAGCATCATCAAGATCGACAAATATCTCAGCAGGAATCTCCCACTTGAATCCAGGCTCAGATTCTCTCGATAACATGACGGCAAAATATGCCCCATTGATTCTGTGCTGACCGTCAATCACAGAGAAGTTGAGGTCGGCGTCGTCTTTGAACGTCAACTTTGCTGCACCGTCCTCCAGCATCCTTACCGTCGCTCCGTTTAGGTGTAGGAGGACGTTGGAAAAAACCGGGTATGAACTACGAACGTAGTTGATCACTCGGGGGACCCGAGGCGGCCAAATCCGACCCTTCTCGTGCTTTTTCACCTCGTAGACGGATGCAAAACAGGCGCAAAGGCGCTCAGGGGCATCAACTATCTCTTCCTGTAGAAGATAAGCGGCGATCTGAGCAACGCGCTTCCAATCCAGCGAACGTTGAATCGCCTTCACCTTCTTGGGATTGCGATGCGGGGAGTGTGGAGTGCCAGGCCACCACTCCATGAGCTTCGTTACGTCGAGCGCCGCTAGGCAATGCTTCGCTGCCTTAACGTCCGTGGGGACGAACGGGTTCTCTGGCACGATCACGGAGATGGTCTGAATCGGTCGCGACGTCATTTGACACCTAAAGTCGCATTGCGATCGGTCGGAGCTGTGCTATCGCGACAGCCAGCTTCCACGTCATTGTCGGCAGTTCAGCCCGCTATGATAGCTTATCGGCCCATTCCGCCCAACAGCGCGATGAAAGACCGACGGGCGACGCGGCGTGCGTCAGGATCCACGAGCGATTTGCAGCCTCTGCAGGCGGCAAGTTCGCTTCCGACGCTCGTGACGACGGGTCAGTGAGAAAGAACGGGCAGAACGATTTATTAAATAGTTCTGCCCTTTT
>DASZFO010000047.1 GCA_035939775.1 Pirellulales bacterium
GAAGGCCGGCGGTTCCAAACGGGCCTATGTCGAAGTCGTGCCGGTGGAAGTGACCGACGGAGAGTTCCGCATTGACTTCACGGCAAAGGTTGAAAACCCCGCGATTTGTGCGATCGAACTACTTCCGCAGGCTGAGGCAAAGAAAGAAGCGGAGTCTGCCGCCGCGGCAATCCGCGTAAAGGCCGGAGTGTCCGCGCCATTCACAGATTCGAAGGGGCAAGTGTGGCAACCCGACAAAGGTTTCGAGGGAGGCCGGACGAGCCAACTGGTTGGCGGTGCGGGAGGCGGCCGTGGTGGGTTCGGCGGCGGACCCGGTGGCTTCGGCGGTTTCGGTGGTGCCGGTGGCGCTGGGGCCGCCTACGCATCAGTGATTCCGATCGATTTTGATGGCCAGCGCCAGTACGTCCAACTCGCTGCCCAGGCTCTTGTCGGAGTTGCGGCGAGCGACGGCAAGTTCCTCTGGCAGTACAAAGCTCCGGCGAATGGCATGGCCATCAATTGCACCACGCCGCTCTACCACGACGGCATGCTGTTCGCCGCATCGGCCTACGGCGCCGGCGGCGGAATGGTCAAGCTGACAAAAGATGACGGCGGGAAGATCGTCCCCAAGGAAGTCTATTCCACGAAGAGGATGCAGAATCATCACGGCGGGATGATTGTCATCGACGACAGCCTCTATGGAGCCAACGGCGGTAATGGAGGAGGCGCGCTGATTTGCCTTGACTTCAAAACTGGCGAAGTTTTATGGGACCAACGCGGCAAGCGCGAGACGGATAAGGGGTCAGTTGCGTTCGCGGATGGCCGGCTCTACTATCGCGTCGAGGATGGCACGATGCTTCTGATCGAGCCGAATCGAACAAAGTATGTCGAGCGCGGCCGCTTCGAACAGCCCGACCGTAGTGAATTGCCGGCATGGTCGCATCCGGTCATAGCGAACGGCAAGCTGTACATACGCGATCAGGATGTGCTGTTCTGCTACGATATCCAGAAAAAGTGAGCGCAACGGTCTGACCCTTTTTCCAACACTTTTTCCAACACGATTTTCGAGGAGCGGCCGAATTTGTGACCGGTTCTAAATCCCGACGACGTTCACAATTCGGTCCGGCAGTTCGATCGTGGCGATCGTGTGCGGGTTTGCTCGATGCACCGCGCCTGGGTTTAGCACCAGCGTGTTTCCCCGCTGCTCTTGTCGCACGACGTGCGTGTGGCCGTGGCAGACGAGGTTCCAATCGCCGCCGGCGATTGTCTCCTCAAGCAACTCCGCATCGTCGCCGTGCAGCCAGGCGATTCGCACGCCCTCGAAATCGAGTTGGCCGAATGTGCCGTGGCACGTTTGCCCCGCATTCTCGATCGCTCGGGCCAGCGTCTGGCGGTCGTGGTCGCAATTGCCGAAGACAAAATGCGTCGGCCAGGCCGCGAAGAGCGAAATGATTTCGGGAGTGCCGATGTCGCCGCAATGGAGCACCGCTGCGACTTCGAGGCATTCGAGCATTTGGACTGCTGCGCGCGTTCGGACGATGTCGCCGTGCGTGTCGCTGACAATCCCTAAAAGCGTCATTTCAGCAATCCGGGGGCTGACGCCGCCCGGCTCAATGTGTGCGTGTGTCGCGCCAGCGGCGAACTCGCCTTGCGGCACTTCGTCGCCGCCCTATGATTATAGCGTGCGGTTCGCAGAATCGGACCGCATCCTGCTCGCAATCGTATCGCCACTTGCGTCGCGAAACTGGCTGGTCCCCATGTTGATCTCCGCCGCGCCCGAAGTCATCTCCGTCGGCCTTTTGGCGACGCTCGTCATTCTCGTTCCGCTGGCTGGAATCATTGTCTATATGAGGCAGTATCGGCTGACGTTCTTGCAGGGATTCCTGCTCGGACTCAATGCGATCCTCAATCGGCTCCGTTGGCGCACTCGCGTGAACCGGCCGATGCCGATCGCGGCCGGGCAAGGCGCCGTCATTATCGCCAATCACCGCAGCGGCTTCGATCCCGTGTTTCTCCAGATCGCGGCGCCGCGGCTGATTCATTGGATGGTGGCGAAAGAATACTGCGTTAGCCGCTCGCTTGGCTGGTTCTTTCGCGGAGTGGAGGCGATCCCCACCGGCCGTGCCGGCATCGACACGGCCGCGGTGCGGCAGGCGATCCGTTTGGCCCGCGCTGGCGCACTCGTCGGCATGTTGCCCGAGGGACGAATCAACGAGACCAACGAGTTGCTCTTGCCGGGCCGGCCCGGCGCGGCGCTGGTGGCGCTGCGGGCTCGAGTGCCGGTGATTCCCTGCTACATATCCGGCGCGCCCTACAATGGCTCAACGATCGGCCCGCTGTTCATGTCGGCCCGTGTCCAGGTGATCGTCGGCGACTTGATCGATCTGTCCGAGTTCTACGGCCGCGAGAAAGAGCCGGGAGTTACGGTCGAGCTGACCAAGCGGTTCTTGAAAGAAATCGCTCGCTTAGCCGGCGCCGAAGATTTCGAACCCCAAGTCGCCGGCCGCAATTGGAAGCCCGAAGAATTGATCGACCATGGCGGCGAGGACAAACCCGCCGAGCAACTTAAGCGCCCTGCTTGACGGCGACGAAGTGGCCGCTCCTTGCCCGGCTTCATTCGAGTTCGCCGGCGCGCAGGTGGCAATAGCTCTCGTATCGGCGAGCGTCGAGCCGCCCGTCGGCCACGGCATCTTTCACGGCGCAGTCGGTTTCGTGTGTGTGAGTGCAATCGGGAAACTTGCAGAGGCTCACGTAGGGCCGCAGATCGCGATAGCAGCCGGCGACCTCTTCGGGAATCACGTCCCAAAGCTGGAATTGTCGAATGCCCGGCGTATCGATCACGTATCCGCCGCTGGAGAGCGGCAACAGTTGAGCGGTCGTCGTCGTGTGCCGTCCCTTCTGTGATTCGGCGCTGACGGTCGCCACCCGCAGATTCAACTCGGGCTCGATCCTATTCAGAAGCGAGGATTTTCCGACGCCGCTCTGCCCGACGATCACGTTCGCCCCGCCCGCCATCGCGCGCCGCAGCCGTTCAATTCCCAAGGCCGTCTTGGTGGACGTGAGGAGAACTTGATAGCCCATTCGGCTATACACGCCGACGAGCGGCTCGAGACCGGCACGATCGACCAGGTCGACCTTGTTGATGCAGATGACCGCGCGAATTCGGTGCTGCTCGGCGGTGACGAGAAACCGGTCGATCAAATTCGGCTTCAAATACGGCTCCGCCGCGCTCGAAATAATCACGATTTGATCGACGTTAGCGACAATAATATGTTGCCGGCCACGGCTCGAACGCGAGAGCACGCCGCGCCGCGGCTCGATCCGCTCGATGATCCCATCGCCCGATCGGTCGGAGCGGAAATAGACCCAATCGCCGGCTGCGACCACGTGCCGCTGATCGGTGCTGAGGGTCCGCAGCAGGCGGCGCGTGACGCATTGGTGCAGCGAACCGTCTTCGGCTTGCACCACACTCGTCAGGCCATGCACCTTGAGCACGCGCCCACGGCGGCTGGCCCCTCCGACCTCGGGCCGCACTGCGAAGCCGCCTTGATCGGCGTCGGCCTCCTGGCCAATCACCGTCCGTTTGCGGGTCAGTTCGCCCTTGCCGCTGATCCGCTCGTCGCGCGGCGCGTCGAGCCTCTGCTCGTCGTCGGTCGAGAACGACCGGGTGAGATCGCCGGTTCGCGGCCGCGACCCGCGGTTCTTGCGAAAGTCCGTGCGAATCTTCTTGTTCTTTTTCGCCATCCGGCGACTACACGATCCGATTCGGGTCCTTGATCTGTCCAGCCGAGTTGTCGAGCACGTTGTAGCGCTTCGGTTCCGCGCCGGGGAGCGGTTTGCCGGGGCGCGTCAATCCGGCCCGTTCGAGCAGCGACTTCGAGAAGATTTCGTTCTGCTGATCCTCGGCCGGCGGCGGGCCGACGGCGCCGAGATCGATCGGCGAATAGTTGATCTCATATTTATGCTTGGCGACCGCCAACTCATCTCCCGGGTCGAGTCGCTTTTCGGTCACCCGCGATCCGTTGACCTTAACTCCATTCTTGCTCGCCTGGTCCTTTACGTACCAATACCCGGCGATCAACGTGAGTTGGCAATGGTGGGTCGAGACATTGGGGAATCGCAAGACAATATCGCAGCTTTCACGCCGCCCAACCAATAGCGTCCGTTTCAACAGCGGAATGGGGTCGCCGCCGCCGATCGGCACCAATTCCCCTAAGGATTGTGGTTCCGCGAACATAATGCCTCCGCTTGTTACCGATTTCCGATGACTTTATGATGAATCCGCGTGGCGATATGCCACCGCGACCGTTCCTATTCCAACTGTAAACAAACGCCTTTTAACCGTCAACGAATTCTATGGCCGTCGGAGCCGAAATCGCGACGAATTGGCGCGAGGCGGGCTTGCGGTACTACGCTTATAACTTCTTCCTCCGCCGCAAGTTCGGTTGCCGAGTGCAAAAGGTCAGCATCGACGCGGGCTTCACCTGTCCCAACGTCGATGGCACCGTGGCTCGCGGCGGCTGCACGTTCTGCGATAACCGCAGCTTTAGCCCCAGCCGCCGCCTGCCGCGGCAAGGGATCGCTGGCCAGATCGACGAAGGCATCCGCCGCCTCAAATGGCGCTATGACGTCGATCGCTTCATGGCCTATTTTCAGCCGGCGACAAACACCTATGCCCCGGTCGCCCGACTCCGGCCCCTCTACGAAGCGGCGATCGCCCATCCCAAGGTCGTCGGGCTGGCGATCGGCACTCGGCCGGACTGCGTGCCCTACGAGGTGCTCGATCTGCTCGCCGAAATGGCCGAACGAACTTATCTCTCGGTCGAATACGGAATGCAGACGATGCACGATCGCTCGCTCGACTGGATGAACCGCGGCCATCATCACGATGCTTTCATCGATGCCATGGAGCGGAGCCGCGGCCGCGGATTTGAGATCTGTGCCCACGTAATGCTCGGCCTGCCCGGCGAATCGCACGCTGACATGCTGGCAACCGCCGGCGAGTTGGCCCGTTTGCGGCCGGACGCGGTGAAGATCCACAACCTCTATGCCGTCAAGAACACGCCGTTGGCCGACCAGGTGGCCGCCGGCGCAGCGACGTTGATGGAGCGCGACGAATACATCCGCACGCTGGTCGATTTCCTCGAGTTGCTCCCGCCGGATTGCGTGGTGGAACGGATCAGTGGCGAAGCCCCGCCCGATTATTTCGTCGGCCCCTCGTGGTGCTTGGACAAACCGGCGATCCGCGCCGCGCTCTTTGCCGAACTCGCGCGCCGCGACACGTGGCAAGGGAAACGATGCGATGGTTACCCCGCCGTCTGTCGCGGGCGATAGATTTCGGTCGCGGTGCCGAGGTAGGCTTCGTTGGCGAAGGCCAGCGTTTCGCTGAGCGTCGGATGCGGATGGATCGATTCACCGATGTCGCGGGCGGTGCAGCCCATCTCGATCGCGACGACTCCTTCGGCGATCAATTCGCCCGCTCCGACGCCGACGATCCCGACGCCCAGCACACGATCGGTTTCGGGATCGATGAGAAACTTCGTCAGGCCTTCGGTTCGCCCGAGCGATTGCGCCCGCCCGCTGGCGGCCCAAGGATATCGGCTGACTTCGATCGCCAGCCCCTCGCGGCGGGCCAGTTCTTCCGTCAGCCCCGCCCAGGCGATCTCGGGATCGGTAAACACGACGGCGGGAATCGCCAGTGGATGGAATTCGGCCGGCTCGCCCAGAAGCGCCTCGACCGCCACTTTCCCCTGATGCGACGCCTTGTGGGCCAGCATCGGTTCGCCCGCCACGTCGCCGATCGCCAGAATGTGCGGATCGGCTGTCTGCTGGCGATCGTCGGTGACGACGAACCCTCGCTGGTCGATTTTGACTTTTGTGCTCTCCAGGCCCATATCGTTGCTATTCGGCCGCCGGCCGACGCTTACCAACACGCGACTAAACTGCTCGGTCTTGTCCTCGCCGCCCTCGGCCCCCTGAAACCTAACCTCGATTGAGTCTTTATTATCGGCCAAGGAGACAACTTTCGTCTTCAGATGGATCTCCGCGAACAGCTTTTCAAGCCGGTTGTGAAGCGGCTTGACCAGGTCGCGGTCCGCGCCGGGAAGCAAGCCATCGGTCAGCTCGACGACGCTTACCTTGCTGCCGAGTTCCGCGTAGACGGTCCCCATTTCCAAGCCAATGTACCCGCCGCCGACCACCAAGAGCGATTCGGGAACGTCAGGCAATTCGAGCGCCCCGGTCGAGTCGATGATCCGCGGCGTGGGCAGATCAAAGGCGGGGATTCTCATTGGCCGCGATCCGGTGGCCAGGATGCAATGTTCGAAGATGAGCCGATCGGTTTGCCCCGGCTTATCGAGCCGATCGAGCCGCAGCGTGGTCGAGTTCTCGAAGTAACCGCGGGCCTGGATCACCTCGACGCCGCGCCGTTTCGCCAGTTGCTTTAGGCCGCCCGAGAGCGTGTCGATCACTTTCTCCTTGCGGGCGCGCATCTTGGCGATATCCATCCGCGGCGGCGAGAACGCGACGCCCCATTGCTCCATTTCCTTTGTTTCGCTGAGCACGCGCGCCACGTGAAGCAGCGCCTTGGACGGGATGCATCCGCGCAGCAGGCAAACGCCCCCCAGCCGCGGCTCGGCCTCGACGAGCGTCACCTTCGCCCCCATATCGGCGGCGAGAAATGCGGCGGCGTAGCCCCCCGGTCCGCCACCGAGCACAACCAATTGCGTTTCCATGAGCACCCTTCTTCTCGTACCCGGGCGGTGCCTGGGTACGTATCGCCGAAAAAGCTCTGCGTTCTCGATTCAAACCGTTAGACGAAATAGTCTGTGCGACGTTCGCCCGACCGTCAAGCATGGGCATCATCGGCCCAGCTTGCGATTCGGCATTGTCGCAGGTAAACTTTCGGCAGACGGCATTTGCGGCCGAGTGTCGCGTCGTAGCGCCGTTTCCCGCCGTTTGACCTCGTTTGCAGCCAGCCCGCCGAGTCCTCCCCGCCATTCTATACATCAGGAGCAATCGCATGCGCGCGATCCACCGCCATCCCGTTATCTTGTCTGCCAGCCTTGTTGCGGCGTTCGCTTTCGCTGCATTGGCCGCAGCACCGCAGACAATCAAGGAAGGGGATTGGCCTCAATGGCGCGGCCCGAACCGCGACAGCGTGTCGACGGAGACCGGGCTCTTGGACAAGTGGCCGGAAGACGGCCCGCCGCTGCTCTGGACGGCCAAGAACCTTGGAGCGGGTCTATCGTCG
>DASZFO010000048.1 GCA_035939775.1 Pirellulales bacterium
CGCTGCCGAAGAAATCGCTGACCGGGCACCAGATCGTCTCTTCGCCGTCAAATTCAGCCTGCAAGACCAGCGAGCGAAGGGATTGCGCATCGGTCGTATCGGTTTGGATTTCCAGTTGCCGAACGGCCGCTTCCGCAGGGAGAAACACGGTCGATTCGTTGCCAGGCTCGATCCGCCGGTCCGCTGGTGCAAGGACTGCGACCAGCACGTCGTTGCCGGTCGGCGCCGGCGGATTGGCCAGCGTTTGGTTCACTTGCTCACGGATTTCCTTGGCCGCTTCCAGCACCGCCGGCGAATAGGTTTCCACACTCGTGCCGGCTGGGTAGGTGCGATAGTTGAGTTGGTAATATCGCGAGAAGGTGTTGGGCTTCTCCCCTTCTTCCCAAGTGACCTTGCAATGTTTCGCGTACGGGATCGGCAGGAAGAGCGTGTTGCCGCCGCGCCCCTTGGGCGACGCTCCGGGGTGCGAGGTGAGCAGCGGCTTGCCGGCGGGAATGGCGTCGTTGTTCGTGAAATCGTAGGACGGCACGGTGACGACGGGCGACTCGCTGCCATCCAAATAAATGCGAATCTTTCCCTTCTTCGTGTCCCCAGACGTGATCCAGAACCGCACGACCGCCCCCGGCCCGTCTTCATCCATCATCACCTTTTCGGTGTGGTCGCCCACCTTTTCCATCCGGATGAATTGGTTCTGATCGCCGTTGGCGAACCAACCCTTGGGATCGTCGGGCGTCTTGGAGGCCCGATCGTAACTGCTGGCCTGCCGACAAGTGAACGCCGGCTCCGGCCAACGGGCGAGGTTGTCGTAGTCGATCAACTCACGCAGCAGCGACTTCAAAGTCACGGCGGGCGCCTCGGCCTGAGCTGGTCGGGGAACCACGCCGACAACCATCCCCACGGTCATGAAAACCATCAAAAGCCTTTTCATGTCAATCTCTTGCGGTTGAGTCACGTGTGCGGAAAAAGGCAACGTCAAGGCGGCGACGTCCATCGCTCGGGCATCTTACGGCGCGGTGCAAGCGAGCGGCAGATTCCGGCCCGCGCCGGATTATAAACCGGACGGGCCGTGGCTGCACCCCACCGCACCGCTTTCCGGTCGATCGGAAATGAAAACTCTAACAGCCTATCCGAGAACCACCTGGGCAAAGGGGACAGTCCCCGTCTTGCTCCGCGGACTGCGCAAAAAGGGGACAGTCCCCGGCGGTCCTCGGATAGGCTCTAAGACCAACTCAGTGCCGCGCGGTCGAAGCCAGCTCCTCTTGGAGCGCAAGCGCCGCCGGATCCGCGGGGTCTTCGGACAACGATTTGCGGAGCCAGTGGATGGCTGCCGCGGTCTCGTGCTGGGCAAGATGCATTCGAGCCGTCTGATAGTAAACTTCGCTCGGCCGGCTGCCATGCGCCAGCGCCGAATCGAAGTCGGTCGTCGCCTCGGTAAATCGATGCAGGTGCGCGAGCAGTATGCCACGGGCCAGCGCGGCCGGCGCTAAAGTGGGATCGAGTTCGAGCGCTCGGCTATAGTCGGCCAGCGCATCCTGTTCGTGGCCCAGCGATTCATGACAGAGCGCGCGATTATAAAAGCATTCGGCGTGCTGCGGCGCCAGCGCCACGCACACGGCTGCCGATGCCAGCGCCTGCTCGATTTGTCCGAGTTCGACTTGGCAGCGCGTCTGTTGATAATATGCCCAAAACTCATCCGGTTGCAGGGCGACCGCGGCCTCGAATTGTCGCTCCGCCTCAGCCGGCGAGCCGTGGCGCATCAGCCAGCGCCCGATGGCATAGTGCTCCCAGGCATTGCCGGCGGTGGGAAGGGCATCGGTTCGGATCTCCGCGGCGCTGTGCTGCGCGTCGGTGGAAATCTCGCGCTCTTCGAGATCCAACAACAGGCTGGAGCCGCAAAGTTGCCGTGCTTCGTCCAGCATTTGGCGCGCCTGCCGGCGCGCGTCGGACGCCGTCGCAGGCCGCGACAATTGGAGATCGATGCGGGAGGAGAAAACTGCCAGGTCCAGCAGGTCACGACGCAGTGGTTCGTCGAGCCGGGCATCGCGGTGATCCCCGGTCTCGCCGGTTGCGGGTGCTGCGAGCGTTGTGCGGGCTTGCCAAATCTCGTGGCAGCCGGCGCCAATATGCGCCAGGTTGCGATCGCTAACTTGCTGAAGGTCTAGAAAACGCAGTTTATCGACAAACTCGTGCAGTGAGGTGATCGCCTGCGATCGCCTCGCGGCGCCGATTTGCGCCTGAATCTTATTCTTAAGTTCGACCTCCCAGGGAAACCAGAGCAATGCGCCCCAAGCGAGCCGCGCGTGCTCGATGGAAGGCGCAAATTCCTTGTTCGCAAGTTCCCGTTGCGACGCGACGAGCGACGCCTCCGCGCCGCGAATGCGGTCGCGATAATACAGCCCGCCCGCGGTGCACATTACCACGGCGGCCGCCAAGCCGATCGCCAACATCGGCATCGCATGCGGCCTGCGACGACGCCACTTTTGCAAACGCTCGGCCAAGCTGCGGTTCGCGACACCGCACAATGGCAAACTGGCCAGATGGCGCCGCAAATCGGCCGCCAACTGGCCGGCGTCGCGATATCGAGCCGCCGGATCGTGTGCCAGGCACTTGTGCAGAATATCTTCGAGTCCCCGGCTTACATGCGGGTTCGCCGCGCGAAGTTCGCGTCTGGAATCCAACGCCTCAGCCGCCGGTAGCTTGCCGGCGAGCGACTCGTACAATAAGACGCCCAGCGAGTAGACATCGGAACTGGCGTCCAGCGGCTGCGGGATCGCCGCGCCGCGCCGGACGGCCTCGGTGGCGGAGCATTGTTCCGGCGACATGTATCCCGGCGTGCCTCCCAATCGATCGATCGTTTTGTCCCGAAAGCGCCGCGTTTCACAGGCGAGATGGAAGTCGAGCAACATCGGTTGGCCGTCGCCAGCCAAAAGGACGTTCGACGGCTTGACATCCAAATGCACCAATCCGCGCTGGTGCGCATAGCACAACGCGTCGGCCAGGCAGGCGCCGATCCAGCACACCGCGTCGACATAGGTCGATCGCGCCAGATAGCTGATCGCGGGCCCCGTCGCGCCCAGCGGCGTCGAGTCCTGGCATTGCGCCTCAGTCAATTGCTCGACGATCTGTCGCCCGGAGTGGTCGGAGAAGCGGCAGCCCTGGATTCCTCGCAAGACCGCGGCCCACGTCGCGCCGCCCAAATACGGCATGCAAAGCGCCCGCAGGTTTTCTTCGGGGAAGTCCTGAACTAGATAGAGCGGCACGATGTTGGTGTGCTGCAAGCGGGCCAAAGACAGATGCTCTTGGCCGCCGCGCGCCGTCAGTTTCACGACGAGCTGGCGGTCGGAGAGCGACGGCTGCGTCGCCAGAAACACTCGGCCCAGGCCACCGCGTCCCAGCTCGCGGAACAATCGGAATTCACCGAGGCAATCGCCGGCCTCGGGAAACTGCGGAGGTTGGTGAACGTTGTGCAGCAGCCGATGGCAATCGAGCACGACGGCCAAAGCGTCGTGCCATTGAGGAAACCGCCGGTAGAGTTCGGTCGATTCAATCGTCTCCCCGCGCTCTTCGCGCAGACAGAATTCCTCGTAAACAATGCGGACGGCGCTCTCGGCGTCGGCGTTCAGTTCGGGATTTTCGGCGAGCCACTGCTCGGCCGATCTCCCCCGGCGCAAGCGCCACTCGTCCGCCATGCGTTGCAGCGTGGCCGCTAGAATCTCATTCGAGCAGACATCGCGGATTGGCTCGCGCCGGTTGTCGCGACCCACCGCGGAGTAGGGCGGATCGGCTTTGGTTTCCGGCAACGATGACGGCGAGACACTCATGAATCCACATTACCGCTCGCGGCCGCATCACACGACGGCGCCCTGGCGCGATCGCGTGACCCGCTTGGCGATGTCATAGAGAATACGGCGAACGCTGCTCTTGTGCAGGTTTGCGCGCTCGGCGATTTCCGCGATCGACGCCCCTTGGTGCTTCAGCTCGAGCAGCTCGTAATGGGCCGAAGGGCACGCCTCGACCATCTGCTGCCAGAGTTCATCCGCGTAAAAGTTCTCGCTGACGCGAGGGCAGCGATCCGCCGGCAGGGCATCTACATTTTCGGGCGACAGCGTGATTTCGCGACGGAGCGTTTGGTGATGTTGTCGCAAGCGATCGATCAACCGATTGCGCGTCATCTTGACCAAAAAGGCTCGAAGCTGATCAACGTTTTCGAAGCTCCACTTCGACCTGTGCAGGCCGTCGACGAGGTCCGCCCATACGGATTGCACCACGTCCGCCGAATCGAACTTCGCGCGCAGCGATCCGGAGATGCGACGGTGAATGGCCATGCGCATGTACGGCTCGAAAGAAATGAACATTTGCTCAACGGCCCGCTCGTCACCGGCATTGAATCGAATGAGAAGCGCTTCGAGAGATTCGTTCATCATTCGCTCGTAAGCGGCTGCAACCGCTCGAAAATCCAACTCGATGACGGCTCGTCGTCCGGCTGGATCGCCTCTCGAACGTTGCGGCGCCGCAGATAAATGGCGGCGCCCGCGCCGAGAGCCACGGCAGCAGCCATCTCCGCGAGATGAACATCGGTAAGCCAATGCGACAATCCGGCGCCCAGCAGTTCCATCTCGCTCATCACGGTCTGCAGCGCTTGCTCGACCCCTCTCAAGTCAAGCGGCACCTCGGCGAGCGACAGCTTGGCGGAGCGAAGATTGGCGAGATTGGCCAGCGAACCATTCGCCGGCGTCGGCGCAAGGACCGATATCGACCGATCGTTCCCCGTCGCCAATTTTGAGCCGTTTCGCGCGTGCGTCCCAAAGGGGAGACTGGTGTGCGTCCAGGGCGGAACCGATTGATCGGTCAAATTGCCCGCCGACAATGTAGTCGACACTTGAGTTGCGTGGACGGCAGTTGCGGCAACTTGAATCGAAGATGTCGCCGGCGGCGCAAACTTCACCGACGGGGCCGCAACGGCGGCGCTCACCGCGTCGGCCATCGGTTGATGTTGTGCAGCCGCGACTGTGGACTGATTCGAGATCGCCGCTGCTGGCAGCTCCGCGATCACCGGCGGCATCGCAACGGTGCCCCCGTCCTGGTATGGTCCCATCGGATGCATCGCCGGCGGCGCGTCTGGCGGCGTGGCATACGATGACGGTGCATATTCCGGCGGAGAAGCGAACGCATTATGCGCGCTGACCGGGCTAGATACGAACAGCGAATCCGTGACGACAAGAGTCACCGACCACTCGCTTCCAGAATTGACAAAAACCCGGCCCTCAGCAGGCGCTTCGAAATATGCAAACACTCCACTGCGCGACCCGTAAAAATCCCCTTCCGTTTTCGGGGGGGGCAACGGACTGGCGTCCACGCCGCCGGCCCAAGTCGGTTCGAATTTCGGGATGCCGCTCGCATCGTTGAAACTATTCGCCGAATAACCAAATGAATTGGGACTTGAATCGGGCAGCCGTGACAAATGGGGCATCCCAACGTTCTGATAACCATTCTGATAATCAGTCGCGATGCCGCTTAGTCGCGGATCGCCCATTCCGGCGCGCGGGCCAGTGACAAACGCTCCAGAATCGCGGTAGCCATTGGAGTAGCCATTTGATTCGTTCACCGGCGGCGGAGCGCCGAGCACGGTCTGCGGCGGACCGGCGCTTAGAACACAACGCGATTCAAGAAGTTCGACGGTGCGCAGAGTTCGCTTGCGGCGTGCGCGACCGTTGATTGAGCGATCTCGGCCTCTCCTCATGTCAGTAATCCTTTAGATGAGGTTTCTGCGATCAACTCAGCGAAAGAAGGCTCGGGTTTCGCGTGACCAACACTTAGTTTACTTGAGTGTCAAAACGTGTCAAGCAAACTGTTGCACGCAATCCGCAAGCACGCGCGAAAGCGATTGGAGCTAGCAGGGATCCCTCGCGTAAGCGTTTTTTTTCGGAATTAGCGCGCGCTCCGCCGACTGCATTCCGTTCTTATTCATAGGGACACGTAGACCCGTTTTTTCGGGCTACGATCGTCAGGACATTTTTTGGCAGCATGGGATTGACTGTTTGGACGTCCCCCCCGAAGAATAAACAGAACACGTCGGGGCCGTGCCTCCACCGGTTTGCCGAGCCAAAAAAGCGATGACCGGACTCTTCGCACGGATTGTCAGACGTTTTCACCTGGAACGACATCAATGATGCCAACGGGAAGATCACGCGCCACCACCCCGGCCAAGCGTCGCCGGGCAGACCGAAAGCTTAAGACAAGTCATCGCTCGAAGATCGGGCGCGTCCTGCAGTTGGAAGCCCTCGAACCGCGGCAGCTTCTCACCGCGAGCGGGTTCAAGCCGGACCATTTTTACATTCCGCTGGCGGGGACATCGACCAGCAGCGGCTACACGCCGGCCCAAATCCGCACCGCTTACGGCTTTAACAGCCTCTCGTCATTTGGCTCGACGCCTGCCGATGGTCGCGGCCAAACAATCGCCATCATCGACGCCTACAACGATCCGAACATCGCCTCCAATCTTGCGACGTTCGACCAAGCTTACGGCATTGCCGCTCCCGCCAGTTTGAAGATCGTCAACCAAAGCGGCGGCACGAGCCTGCCGGGGACCGATCCGCAGCAAGGTTGGGAAGGGGAAACCGCGCTCGATGTTGAATGGGCGCATGCGATCGCTCCGGGCGCGAATATCCTGCTCGTCGAAGCGAATAGCGCCTCGGATACCGACTTGTTCGCGGCGGTCAATTATGCCCGAAACGCTGCCGGCGTGTCGGTCATCTCGATGAGCTGGGGTAGCGACGACAACGCTAGCTACGCCTCTTACGATCAGAACCTCAGCGACACCTATCTTGTCACGCCCAGCGGACATCAAGGGATCACGTTTGTCGCCTCATCGGGAGACGACGGGCATCCGAACTTCCCGGCCGAGTCGCCCAATGTGCTGGCGGTCGGCGGAACGGATCTGTATCTGACCTCCAGCGGCGCGATCACCAACGAAACGGCCTGGACGCCAACCACCAGCGGCGGCCAGACCTGGAGCGGCGGCGGCGGCATTAGTCAGGAGTTCCCGGGCCGCAAAGTGCCCGACGTCGCTTACAACGCCGGCGTCGGCATTGCCGTTTACGACACGTTCGGCCCTGATCACGGCTGGGTGTCGATCGGCGGGACCAGCGCAGGTGCCCCGCAATGGGCAGCACTCGTGGCCATTGCCGACGAAGGGCGCGCTTTATCCGGCTTGACAACGCTCAACGGCGCCACGCAAACCCTGGCCGCCATTTATGCGGCCTCCGCCTCTGATTTCCACGACATCACCCAAGGTAGCACCCAGTTCCAGTCGGCCGGGCCCGGCTACGATCTGGCCACTGGTCGCGGCAGCCCGGTCGCCAATTTGCTCATTCCTTTCTTGGCCAGCTACGGCGGCAGCGGCACGACGGGAGGTGGCGGGACGACGGTTACTGCTCCTGCCGCACCAACTAATTTCACGGCGCAAGCGATTTCGACGACGCAGGTGAGCCTCAGTTGGTCTGCGTCGACGGGGGCGACCGGCTACAGCGTCTACGAGCTGGAAAGCGGTCAGGCGGTGCTGATAAGCAGCCTCGGCTCGGGCACCACCTCGCTCACCGTTGGCAACCTGTCGGCCGGCACGACGTATTCGTTCGAGGTGGCGGCATCCAATTCGGCCGGATCGAATACAACCGGTTGGGTGCAAGTGACCACACAGACACCGGCGGCGACCGTCACAACCCCGACGGGCGTCCATGCAACGGCCACGTCTAGCACGGTCGCGCAAGTTTCTTGGAACTCGGTGGCCGGCGCGACCGGCTACGTGGTTTATGAGTGGAACGGCTTCACCGGTGTGCAAGTCGCCAGCGTCGGGTCCGGCACGACCTCGGTCGGTGTGAGCGGCCAGTCCCCCGGCGCGACCGAGTACTTCTATGTTACGGCGTCCAACTCCACTTCGAGTGCATCGAGCGGCTGGGTGAGCGTTGTGATGCCCGCGGCGCAGGCGGTTTCCGCCCCCACGAACGTCGTTGCCAGCGCGACGTCCACCACGACCGGCACGGTTTCTTGGACTGCCTCAGCGGGTGCGACTGGCTATGCCATTTATTACTGGAACGGTTCGCGCGCGGTATTGCTCGGCACGGTGAGCGGAAGCGCCACCTCGGTCTCGATAACAGGCATGAATCCGGGAACGACTTACTACTTCTACGTCGCGGCCTTTAACAGCACGAGTTCCGCGGCATCGGGTT
The DNA here is from genome assembly GCA_035939775.1 of Pirellulales bacterium. NCBI lineage: Bacteria > Pseudomonadati > Planctomycetota > Planctomycetia > Pirellulales > Pirellulales bacterium. Next base: position 8,226 of record DASZFO010000048.1, read on the forward strand.
GGGCCTCGCTGACCACTCCGGCCGCCGGTTCCGCGGCGGCTCTCGACGCATTCTTTGCGGAATCGGCAACGCAGCAGAGCCGCTCCTGGTGGTTCGACTGAATGAGTCCGCCGCTGTGACGAGGTTTGTTCCCGAAGACGGGGGCTGGTTCGCTCGACCGCGTAAGCGATGGACGGATTTCCGTTGCGCTTTTCAGCCGCCAATTGGGCTGGTTACAATGGTGGCGGCTCATCGCGGTCACATCCCCGGCGCGTGCCTGCTCCTTTTCAACCGGCCCCATCATGGTCGAAGTCACGACCACCGCCAAGAAGATCATTGCCAATGTCGAGCAAGTGATCGTCGGCAAGCGGCAGCAGATTATTCTTTCGCTGGTGGCTTGGTTTTCCGAGGGGCACATCCTGTTGGAAGACGTGCCCGGCGTGGCGAAGACGATGCTGGCCAGAGCGCTCGCGGCCAGCGTGGGCTGCGCGTTCAAGCGGATTCAGTGTACTCCCGATTTGCTGCCGACCGATGTGACCGGTGTTTCGGTCTTCAATCAGAAGACGACCGAATTCGAGTTTCGCCCTGGCCCCGTCTTCGCGCAAATCGTGCTGACCGACGAAATCAACCGCACCACGCCGCGCACCCAGGCCGCATTGCTCGAAGCGATGGCCGAAAGCCGAGTCACCGTCGATGGCCAGAGTTATCCACTACCACCGCCGTTTCTCGTAATGGGCACCCAGAATCCCATCGACCACGAAGGCACATTCCCCTTGCCCGAGGCGCAACTGGATCGCTTTCTGATGCGATTCAGCTTGGGCTATCCGTCGATGGAAGATGAATTGAAAATGCTCGACATGCTCGAGCGCGGCCATCCGCTGGCGCAACTCAAGGCGGTCGCTTCGGCCGACGAGCTGATTGCTTGCCAACGGGCCGTGCGCGAGGTGCACGTCGATGAAAAGGTCCGCCGCTATCTGATGCAGATCGTTCACGGCACGCGCGAGAACGAGGACTTGACGCTGGGGGCCAGCCCGCGGGCGTCGCTGGCCCTGTTCCGCGCATCGCAAGCGATCGCGGCGATCTACGGCCGCAATTTCGTCCAGCCCGACGACATCAAGCGCGTGGCCGCGCCGATTCTCACCCATCGCGTGATCCTCCGCCCGGAAAGCCGCTTGCGAAAAATCACCGCCGCCGCGATCGTCGATGAGATCATCAAGGACGTCCGCGTCCCGATCCTCGCCGCGGCGCAGCCGAGTGCGGGGCTTTAGAGGCGGGAGATCGGAAGTGAGTAAGTCGCGAAATTGCAGAGATTCGAGATTACGAGGCGGCGATTCGCTCGACCGATTTTGCCGGGCCGCTCATTTGCCATGACTCACTCTCAGAATCCTTCCGTCATCCTTCGCAATTTCTGCGATGGCCACACCTCCGAACCACCCTTCCGGGAGAGAACCCTCGACTATCCAAACACCCTTCGTGTCGAGCCGCGCATGATACGGCTTCTCTCTTGCAATTTGGACCTCGCCGTAGATCGGCTCCCAAACCGCGACTGCAATCTTGATCGCCGTCTTTTCGTCGGGAACGATACCATCCTCCGGCTGGAAGGCGTGCTTCGGAATCACCGCCTTATCGGACAGGGTGGCAGTCCCCTGCACGCCGCCTGCGTCCTTCCTGACATCGCTCGCCTCCTTGCCCGAAGGACTCGG
>DASZFO010000049.1 GCA_035939775.1 Pirellulales bacterium
CTCGGCCAGTCGCTCAATCTCTACGGCTGCTGGGGCGTCACTCTCTCGTTGACGGTCGCGCAGAATGGCGACGGCGGACATCCGGTCGAACTCGAATGGCACGGCGTGACGGGCGGCACCGTGATCAATATGAACAAGGCGGCGGACTCGCGAGTCGCAGGCCTGTCCGTCTCGGGAATCAACGGGAACACCGCTGGCGTGATAATAGACGTGGACAACTACACGACCGGCGGCGGTGGCGACGGCCTCGCGACGCAGCATGATACGTTCGAGCGGCTGGCGCTGGGGCGGGCGGGAATCGGGATCCGCGTTGCCAATCGATCCACCGGTAACGTCCAGGATTTAAATTTTCGCGACGTGCAGATCTCGAATCCCTCCAACGGCACGGGCGGCATGTGGGGCTACTTTTTCGGCGGCGGAGGGCAGACGTACAACGAGGAAATCCGCGGCGGCCTTATCGCTGGTCACGACGTGGCGATCATGTCGGCATTCGTCGGACAGCTCGAGATTTACGGCACCGACTTCGAGCAGAACAAGATCGAGGCGTGGGCCAACGATCGCTTCGGCGGCGGCGCGGACGGCAACATGATGTTTTCGGGCGTGACCAGCGAGAGCGCGCAATATTTTATCTACGATACGGGAGCCAACGGTTCCAACTTTATTGTCGACGCGTCACGAATTGCCGACGCGCCCGGACCGAACGGATTCCTGATGCAGTTGAGCCGGCCGACTGCGATCAAGAGCTCCTGGGTTTGCGGTGGCGGGACTACTATTTGCGGTATCAGCAGTGGCAATGGTGGAAGTTCCGGAATTCCGACGCCAATTCTTTCGATGCAGAACAGCTTCGGCGACGCGGCTCCATTTCGGGACGGCACCGGCAGCAACGCGCCGGACCGCCTGCTCTTCACGGAGTTCGCCGATGTGCTGGCGAACACCGGCGGCCCCGTGCAGGTTGGCTACTTGAACCATGCGCCGAGTATCGAAGCGTGTTCGAACGTCGGAACGGTTTCGGCCAACACGACGCTGATGTTCGCAGGCAACTCGTGCCAAAAAATTTCGACCGCAACGACCGGACTCACGTACACGCTGTTGACGAACGGGCTGGTAGCTGATCAGGTCGTGACGATTGAGTCATACATCACCGGGGCGATTGCGGTGGGCCCTGTATTTGCGACCTCGAACGGCGCGATCAAATGGGTCGGGGGCGCGGCGCCAACCTCGACTATTGCGACAGGCTCGGTGGACATACTGAGACTCAAATGGGACGGCACGAACTGGCTCGAGATCAGCCGGAGCATCGGCGACCGTTGATTGGCGTCAGCCGAGGCCCTCGATAATTCGTTCCATCGCAATTCCGCGCGAACCTTTGACCAACAACACATCGCCGGGCCGCACCTGCCCGGCGACTATTCCCGCGGCGGCAATGCTGTCAGGGGCAGTGAGCATATCAGTCGTGTTCACGTCGCGAGAGACAATCGAGCGCGCGGAGTTCATCTCGGAGCCGACGGCGATGAATGCGGCGGGTTTCGCACTCATCACGTCGCGAATCGCTTGCTGATGCGCGGCGGCCGACTGATCGCCCAACTCGAGCATATCGCCCATCGCGATCACCAGGCGGGCGCTGAGTCCGTCGGCGACCTCGCGTGCGGCGGCAAGCGCGGCCCGAAT
>DASZFO010000050.1 GCA_035939775.1 Pirellulales bacterium
CCGGGTGACCGGTCTGGCTAGGCAAACCCCACCGGGAGCAAGGCCAAACAGGGAGCAACCGCCGGCGCGCGAGCGCCAGCGGGCGGACCGGTCCGGTCCGCTATCGACTTCCGGGTAGGCCGCTCGAGACGCCGAGCAATCGGCGCCCTAGAGAAATGGCCATCCCCGGCAGGCATCCATGCCCGCCGTGGACAGAACCCGGCTTATAGGTCCGCTCCGAATCCTTTCTTCCGCTAAGCATTCGGGATCATTTCGGCGTCGATCCGTTGCACCAGCTTCGAGATGCAGAGCTGGTTCATGCTCGTTTTGCGCGAATGCGCTTCCGTCTTGAGCGATTCGTGCAAGCACTTGGGAATCCGGACAGTGATTACGCGAGTCGCCTCGTCCTCCGGCGGCGGTTGGCCGTTCCGATCGCGAAGTTTTGTCAGCATCTGCTGCAATTCGTTGTATTCCGGCGTCTGTTCGAATTCCATCCGCGACTCGGTGTCGGGATACAGTTGATGCACGATCCCGCTGGTGCCCAGCACCTCGCGGAAGAATGTCGCCCAGTCTTTCTGCTGGTCGAACAGGAGTTGGGCTTTCGATCGGATCGCTTGCGCTTTTTCCATAATGTCGGCTCCTTCGGTCAGATTCATGGTTCACTCCGTTTTCTATCCGGTTTGGAAAAGGCCCGGACTTGCCGAAGTTTGTTCCGGTAGTCAAGTTGAACTCCGATGTCATTGCACTGCTATCACTTAGAGCGATTACAAGCTATCAGCCCACGATTTAGGCAAGTGTGCCCTCGTTCGTGCAATGGGCGAGTTGCTCATTCCTTAAGCAGGCCCTATTTTCTCAATTGCTAAAGTGTCCAACACGGGGCTGCCGAACAGGATTTAATTTGGGATATCTGAGTGCCATGGCAAACCATAAAAACGTCGTGCGCGGCGGATGACCTTCGGAAACCTCGCCACCTCGTTGCCGCAGATCCGGAGAGTTGATGGCTTAATTGACCGTGCGGCGCGAAAGAGGTTAGAATAGCCCAATCTTGGCAGTGCGTCCGGGCTTTGGTTTCTTCGCCTGCCGAATCTCATGGACATTCGTCCGTTGGATGGGCAGGGCATACCGTTTGCCGCCGGAACTCCGATCCGGGGCGCGGGTTTCCATTTCTCTGGCCGTCCCCGGCGGTTTTTGAAACTGTTTCTAGTGCCAAAGATTGGCTTGGGATTCCGATGACCGCGGGCAAGTCCAGTCAAACTCGGGTGGCTCTTCCGGCGGCGGACGCACCTCCGGCATTGGCCGGCGAAGTGCCATCGACTTCCTCATCACCGCTTGCCCCTCTCGCTTCGCCACTTCCTGGATCGAGCAGTGCGACACTGCTGGCGACCGGCCCGACGCTCCCGCCAAACTTCGACAGCGAGCGGACGGTGATCTCGAAAGAGATGCCCGCCGCCGTGCCGCTGCCGATGGCTCATTTGCCGCCAACCGAAATGGGAAGGGTCCTGCAAGGGCAGCGGCTCGGGCACTACGAGCTGCAGGAGTTCGTCGGCGGCGGCGGCATGGGAGCGGTGTTTCGCGCGCTCGACACGATGCTCGATCGCATCGTGGCGGTCAAAGTGTTGTCGAGAGTCCAATCGAACGACGAGGAAACGCTTCGGCGTTTCAAGAACGAGGCCCAATCCGCGGCCCGACTCGATCACGAAAATATCGGCCGCGTGCATTACGTCGGCGAAGACCAGGGCTGGCACTACATCGTTTTCGAATTCATCGAGGGGATCAACCTCCGCGACGTCGTCGATCGCGATGGGCCGTTGCCACTGGCCGACGCCGTGAGCTATACGCTTCAGGTGACCGATGCTCTGGCCCATGCCGCTCAGCGCGATGTGGTCCACCGCGACATCAAACCCTCGAACGTGCTCGTCACTCCCGGCGGCCGCGCCAAGCTCGTCGATATGGGATTGGCGCGGCTGCACCAGGTGGAGCACTCGGGGGACGATCTGACGGCGAGCGGAGTGACGCTCGGCACCTTCGACTACATCTCGCCCGAGCAGGCCCGCGATCCGCGCAACGCCGACGTTCGCAGCGACATCTATTCGCTCGGCTGCACGCTCTATTTCATGCTGACCGGCCGCCCGCCGTTTCCCGATGGCACGGTGCTGCAAAAGCTCTTGCAACATCAAGGCGAGGAGCCTTCCGATCCGCGAATGTTGCGGCCCGACCTGCCCGACGAACTGCTCAAGGTGTTGCGGCGGATGTTGGTGAAAGTGCCGCAGCAGCGCTACCAGCGGCCGGAGGCGCTGATCCGCGATCTCATGGCGGTGGCGACTAAGCTCGGCTTGCCGGCTCCCGCGATCAGCTCGCCGCTCTCGACGCCCAGATCGGAACCGCGGCCGCTCGTCGTACGGCATCTGCCCTGGCTCGTGCCGGTCGCCGCGCTGCTGCTGATCGCGATTATCGAGGCCGTCGTCAGCCGCTGGAGCAACGCCGACGTAACCCCGCCCCCCATCCGCCATGCGGCGGCCGCCGGCGCCGGGGCAACTTTGCGGCCTGGCGACACGGACCGCAACGTCGCCACCCAAAACGGCGACAACGCCAAATCGGCCGACGGCGAAAAATCCGCGAACCCACCGACCGGCCCCCACAGATCGTCAACCGCCACCGACAGGGCCCTTCCCCCCTCGCCCGCGAACGGAAATGAACTTTCCGCTCGATCGAGCAAATCAAAAACGGCGGGTAGGTCACCGCCAAGCGACGACCAAGATGTCGCCGCCGCGGATAAGTCGGCCGCAACCACGGACCCCATAAAGCCCGCAAGATCCGGCGGGCCGGAGGACGCGTCGCGGAGGTCGGCGGCGCCGCTGGCTCCCGCGGAGGCCGCGATCGGCGCCGCGCCGACCGCCGCCGATGCCGCCGATCTGCACAAGCTGATACAACGCTGGCTCAAGAGTCTGCTCGCCGCGGAGCGCGGCGGAGATTCATCGGCGGCGGTTCGCGTTCCTTGGGATCCGGCGGCCGCTTCGGCAACCGTCGCCGCCAGCAATTCCGAGCGTTCGCCTCGGACTGCGACCAACACCGATCCGTTCGCCGCTCCCCCAGCCGACCGGAAGGGATTGTTGATCGTCAGCCGGTCGCACGAAGGGCTGAGCGACTATACGTCGGTAGGGGAAGCCTGCCGTGCCGCCAAGAGCGGCGACGTGATCGAGCTGCGATACTCGGGACGGCTCGACAATCGGCCGATCGCTTTCTCCGGCCAACGGCTGACGATTCGCGCCGGCGACGGGTATTCGCCGGTCATCAATTTCGTGCCGCGCGAAAGCGATCTGGCGCAATCGCGCAGCATGATTTCGCTGGGCGGCAGCCAGTTGTCGCTGATCAATCTGCAGCTCGAACTAGACGTGCCGCGCGAGGTCGTCTCCCAAAGTTGGACGCTCAGCGAGATTCGGCCCGGAGAATCGATTCGCTTGGACGGCTGCACGCTCACGGTCCGCAATGCTTCCGATTCCGGCGCCGCCTATCAGCCGGACGTCGCGTTCTTCGATATTCGTGCCGTTCCTGGTCAGGGAGTGATGGCCCTGCGCGATGCGGCGATGGTGCGGCCGGCCGCTTTGCTGCAACTGAAGAACTGCATCGTCCGCGGCGAGGCCCTGTTCCTCAGGGCCAACGAATTGCAGCCCGCTCAAATCGCGTGGGAAAATGGTCTCTTGGCCACGTCCGAACGGTTCCTCGCGGCGACCGGCGGCCCGAGCGATCCCAAGCCGCAAGGGCAGGTGCAGATTGAACTGCGGCACGTCACGGCCTTCGTTCACGGCGGTTTCACGCTGCTGACGGCCACTCCCGACGCCCCGTTGGAATTGCCGCTGGAAATCAACGCCAATGACTGCATCTTCGTCGGCCGGTCCGCGGCGCCGCTCATCGAGCAATCGGGCGTTGACGAGCCGGAGGATTTGCGCAAGCACGTCACCTGGAACGGCGACCGCAATTTCTACGATGGCTTCGGCACCTTTTGGCGAATCGGCGGACCCGGCGGCGCGGAGACGACCGTGGAAATGACGTTCTCCGACTGGCAAGGTTTCTGGGGCCCGCGCGAAATTCAACCCAGCGCCGATCAAGTGGTCTGGCAGAAGCTCCCGGCGGGTGACCGCCCAGCGAATCAACACCGGCCCACCGACTACGCCCTTCGCGGCGGTGAAAACCCAGCCCACAGCGCCGCCAGCGACGGCCACGACGCCGGCGTCGAAGCCGACCAACTGCCTGCGGTCAAGGACTGATTTAGATCGCCTCACGTATCGGGCGGGTCTTAAAGAGGCGCCAGGTTACTTGACCACGATTTCACCGGTCATGTGCGGATGCACGGCGCAGAAATACGGATAGGTGCCCGGAGCGGTGAACACGAAGGAAAACTTATCGTCGGTGTCTAACGCTTTCGAATCGAAGACCGTTGGTTTGACTGCGCTGGTCGCGGTATGTGGCACATCGTCATGATTGATCCAAGTCACCTTAGTGCCCACGTGGACAGTCAACGTTTGAGGATTGAACGCAAAATTGTCGATCGTCACTTGATTGGGCGCTGCAGAAGAATCGGTGCCCGGGTTGGCAGCAGATGCGACGTCCACCGACTGCGTGACCGTTTCGTGATTTGCGGTCGCCGCTGCGCTAGTCGGTTTCTCCGCCTGCGACTTGAAACATCCGTTTAGAACCAAGAGAGACGACGACATGGCCATTCCCAGCGTCAACTTTTGGAATGTCTTAAATGTCGCCTTCCATTGACCAAACACTGCCAGCATGGTGACCTCCTAATTCGGACAGTTTGCGTGCGGCCAAAATAATGATGGCCTCCTGCCCGTTTAGACCGAGGCCGCAAATAATTTATTCCCGAGTAAGATCTAATTTCTAAGCCAGCAGTTCTGACCCGGTTTGCTCACTCGGTTGCTCAAAGCCCAAGCCACCAAAGCGCCCGGCCCGATTGACCGTTGTCGCAGCGCCGTGGTCCGCCATGACCGGTTTTAGCGCGATTTTATTCCCGCACCCAAAAATGGCTTCGTCGCCGGAATTTTGCGGGCGGGGTGACGGTCTGTAATTGCGGGACGGCGATTGTGACCGTCCGAATTGATTACAGGAGCGTTGCCATGTTTCGTCACTTTGGATTTTTCAAGCGGGCCATTGTCGCCGCAAACCTGTTGTGGGTGCCGTCCAACAGTCACGCGAATCTCAGCCCGTCGCTGCCGGCCCCAGTCCGTGCCGCAGTTCAACAAGTTGCTCGGCCAGCCGCGCGGCCCATTGCACGACCAGTTTCCGATCTGCCCGGCCGCGATCCGGCTCCAGCCGGCGAGAAAATGAATTGCGACTGCCGCGAAATGCCTTCCTACACCGGTGGGCTCACCGAAGCGCAGATGCGGGCGATGGACTGAATCAGATTCAGCGAGAGGGTGGCCGGGGCATAGCGAAGCGGTGCCCCGGTTTCAGCGCCGGGGCTTCGGCTTACGCCTCCAGCCCCGGCCACTCTGGCGCGAATGAATGTTCGCTGAATTGATGAAACGAATCGCGTTGGGGTCACGCGCGGGATGCCATAGCGGGCATTCCCTACCGACGGCGGCAGAGGGCATTCCCCACGCCTCACTGCCGCGGAGTTCCTAGCCGAATGAAGGGAATATTGCAATCCGTCAGAGGGAGTGAGAGGGGATTGCATCGTTCAAGCCGGCGAAGAGTTTTGTGCGGAGTTGTTCCAGTTGCGTCCGCTGCGAGCGGAAGGCGGGCAAGGTAATTGCGACGTCGAAGCGATCCGGGTCGAGGAACACGCCGGCCGGTTGCGGCAGTTGATCGGTGCTGGCGAGGCGCGCGAGCATGCGCCTCTCGGCGCGGGTTAGCTCGTGCAGGTTGCAAAGGCTGCGAAAGAGTTTCTTCGGGCTGTTATACAGACGCCGCCCCTCGCGGCGATTCATCAAGCGGTGCAAGAACCACAGGAAGGCGATCACGGTCACCAGCACGATGATGCTGGCGAAGATCAGGCCCGGATCGAGCTTCGTGTGGTCGACGCGGAAGTCGCGCCCCATTTCGCGCCATTGCTCGGATTCGGCGAGCAGCGCGGGGAAGTCGAGGATAAAGGTCATTGTTTTATCTCCCCAAACGGCATCGGAGGGAGCGGCATGAGCGGGGCGGCAAGTGGCGGCAGCGGCTGGGCCGGGCCGTATTTCAGCCGCTCGAGGCTTTCCTCCGCCGCCTCGCGCACGACAAGACTGCGGTCGGCGCGGGCCTCTTGAAGCGCCTGATGCACCGCCGGACTGTCGCAGTACCTTAGCGCCCGAGCCGCTTCCGCTCGAACGACGTGGTCTTCGTCGGTGAGCCGTGCGACGAATGGCTGTTCCAAATCGGGGACGATTCCCATCGCCTCGGCCGCGGCGATGCCCCGCAGCCGCCGCGTGCGCGATTTCGCGGACAATTCCTCCTTGAGGGCTGGGATCGAATCCGGATCGATCTTCTTGACCATCGCCCCGGTGCTGCGGCGGACCTCATCGTCGAGCATGTCGAAGGCGGCCAGGAACCGCCTGAAGTTGAATTCGGCCAGGCTATCGCGGACGGCACGGCGAACGACCTCGTGCGGACTTTCGAGCATTTCGACCAGGCGGGCCAGCGCCCCGGGAATCCCGCGTGGCCGAAGCTGGCCGAGCAGATTCGCCTGCACCTGCGGATCGGCGTCGCTCGTCATGCTACGCATGACGAGTGAATTGGCCTCGGCGCCGTTGAATTGGGCCAGGGCCTGCGAAGCGGCGCGTCGGCCCCCTTCGCGCCCTTTGGCCATCAGGAATTCGAGCATCTTGAACACCGCCCGGCGGCTCATCGCCGAGCGCGTGGCGAGTTGCACGGCGCCGGCCTGAGCAGCGTCGTCGAACTGCGCCAGGAACACCGGCTCGCTTTGCAGCCAGGCCAGGGCGTCGATCTTCTTGAGGTTTTGCACCACGGCGTTGGACGGCTCGGTTCCGATCTTGCGGGCCAGGCACTCCACGAATCGTGGATCGCAGCGGTGGGCCAAGAGCGTGATTGCCGCCGAGGGAGCGAACGGATCGTCGAGGAAGCTCATCGCGAGACGAATGATGCCGCTACGCGGGCTGTTCGTGAGCACTTCGATGATCGGCCGGTAGCTCGGGTCGAGCGGGTCGGACAGGATCTGCTTGAGCGTCGTGTTGTCGTGGTGCACCAGCAAGAGGAACGCCTCGATCACCGCGGTAATGCGATGCTTGCTGTAGCGGCGGACCGATTGCTCGAGATTGCCGATCACGTGCTGGCGCACGAGCTGCGGATCGCGTCGATTGCGATAGTCGCGCGGCGCGGCCAATTCGTCGTAGAGCAGCTCGGCGAGCTGCAAGAGCGTCGCGGCGACCAACGCGCGATTGGGGTTCGACTCGTCTTCCGAGGCGTTGATCAGCGCCGGCAACAGATCGTATTCATGGAACCAGAGAGTCGCCCGGCAACCGTTTTGGCAAAGCTGCGGACTGGTGGCGAGCACGGCGTCGCGCAAGGCGGCCGACATCCGGCCATGGCGCTCGGCGATGATCGCTTCCCAGCGCGGATTGATTTCGTGCAGTCGCCGGACGATCTCCTTTTGCCCGGTGATGCTATGGCGGTCCAACAGGGCCCGCAGGGCTTCGTCCTGAATCGCGAGGTGCGCGGAGTCGAGCGCCGGAATGAGAGCGGCGACGGCCGCTTCATTCTTGGTCTTGGTGAGGAGTCGGAAAGTGGCTTCCAGGCCTTTCGTCACGGAGGTATCGCCTAAATGCAACGAGATTTTCCTTGGTAAAGTCCTTATAAGAGTGTGCATCGTAATTGGGTGACGGCAAACTCCACCGGCATCCTGGCGGCTTGCCGCGAGGGAGCGATTTGCGGGCCGATTTTTCGCCGGGTTATTGATTTCCGGGTGGTGCGGGTGGAAACTTGAAAGAGCGAGCGTGACGGCGGATCGGCAATGCGCGTTTGGCGCGACGGTAACGAATCGCCGGACGATGCTTTGTGTCGTGGGCGACGCTGCCAGCGTCGGGCGGCGGATTTGGCCCTGTCCGCCGCGCGACGCTGGCCCAAGTTAGGAGTGAACTCCCTATGCCGATTCCGCTGGATGCGCCGGAAGTATTGAGTCGTGAGTTTCCAGAAATCCGCGCGCGGCTGCTGCAATTGGCCGCCGCGCTCGACCGGATGGACCGCGCCGCCGGCTCGCCCGAAGCAGACCCGCGCCGGCAGAAAGTTCGTGACGCCCTGGCGATCCTGTTGGAACCGGAACCCGATCGTGCCGAGCGAATGCAGCTTTTGTTCTCGCTGCCGTACGATCCGGAATGGAAGCAGGAATTCAAATCGAGCCGCAGATCGTGAGAAATTGACCCATGTACTACATTGATCCACATATCCACATGGTCTCGCGGGTCACGGACGACTACGAGACGCTGGCCAAGATGGGTTGCGTCGGGATGAGCGAGCCGGCGTTTTGGGCCGGGTTCGATCGCAGCAGCGCGGATAGCTTTCGCGACTACTTTCGGCAGTTAACCGACTTCGAGCCGCGACGGGCCGCGGCCTACGGCATCAGCCATTTCACTTGGATCTGCATCAACGCCAAAGAGGCGGAGAACGTCAGCCTGGCCCGCGATGTGATTCGATTGATCCCGGAGTTTCTCGATCGGCCGGGCGTGCTGGGGGTGGGCGAGATCGGGTTGAACAAGAACACGCGGAACGAATCGACCATATTCTTCGAGCAGGCCGAGTTGGCCCACCGGCTCAAGCAGCAGATTCTGATTCACACGCCGCATCTGGATGACAAGTACAAGGGCACCCGGATGATCCTCGACATGCTGGCCGATTTCCGCTCGCTGGACCGGCAACGGGTGCTCGTGGATCATGTCGAGGAACACACGATCCGGCTCGTGCTCGAGCAAGGCTATTGGGCCGGCATGACCTTGTACCCGGTCAGCAAATGCACGCCGGAGCGGGCCGTCGATATGGTCGAGATGTACGGGCCGGAGCGGCTGTTGGTGAATTCGGCCGGGGATTGGGGACCGTCAAAGCCCACGGCCGTGCCCGATTTTATTTTGGCCATGCGAAAACGTGGGCATCCGGAATCGCTGATCCGGCGGGTGGTTTACGAGAATCCGCTGAAGTTTTTTGGCCAGAGCCGGAATTTCGAGTTCACACCACCGGACCAGACTGCCGCCGAACCGCAACCGGCGATTTCGGCTGGCGGCAACGGATTGCATTCGCCCGATCCGCAAGCGAAAATGGCCGTCGCTCGCGAGTGACGGAGTAATGTCAGCCTGCGGCTCGGCACTGGCCGACTGCGCTGGCCACACGAGCGTGGTCAGTGCCACACGATTGAACGCCCGAGTTCCGACGCATGCACCCTTCGGTTCGCAAGCGAACCGGCTAACGGGCGACCAATGGCGGGGCCATCCCGCCGCGAGCGGCGGGGCTAACTTACGATTTCCGACCTCCGACCTCTGACCTCCAACCACCAAACCATGAAACACACGTTCAACATCCTCCTCGCGCTGTCGCTATCGTACGTTCTTTCCTCCGCCGCTCGGGCCGACGGGCCGGCCGATGAAGTTGGCTTCAAATCGATCTTCAACGGCCACGACCTCAAGGGCTGGGACGGCGATCCGGCGCATTGGTCGGTCAGCGACGGCGCGATCATCGGCGAGACGACCACGGACAATCCGCTCAAAGTCAATTCGTTCCTGATCTGGCGGCAGGGAGAAGTGGACGATTTCGAGCTGCGTTGCTCGTATCGGCTCACCAGCGATTGGGGCAACTCGGGGATTCAATATCGCAGCAAGGAAATGAAGGAGATTGGCCCCTGGGTCGTCGGCGGCTACCAGGCCGATATCGAATCGGGCGAGCAGCATACGGGCGGAATGTATGAGGAGCGGGTCCGCGGGATCGTGGCCAAGCGCGGGCAGACCGTCACGGTGGATGCCGACGGCAAGATCGCGCAAGGTCCGCCGGCTGGCGATCCCAAGGAACTGCAGAGCTTCGTCAACAAGAAAGATTGGAACGACTACGTTGTCATCGCCCAGGGAAACCATCTGACGCAAAAGATCAATGGCCACGTGATGTGCGAAGTGATCGACGAGCAGTCGTCGAAGCGGGCGTTTTCGGGAATCCTCGCCTTGCAATTGCACGCCGGCAAACTGCCGATGCACGTCGAGTTCAAGAATATCCGGCTCAAGCGGCTACCGCTCGCCGATCGGAAGAAAGTGGTGATGGTCGCCGGCAAGCCAAGCCATGGGCCGGGCGAGCATGAATTCAACGCCGGCACGCTGTTGCTCAAGAAGTGCCTAGACGAAAACGCTCCTCAGGTACTGGCCGCGGCCTATCTCAACGGTTGGCCGGACGATCCGACGGCCTTCGACAACGCCGACGCGATCATGCTTTACATGGACGGCGGCGAGAAGCACCCGGTCGTCGCCCGAAATCGGCTGGCCGAGATCGATCGATTGACGAAGCGCGGCGTGGGCGTGATCTGCGCCCATTACGCGGTGGAAGTTCCCAAGGAGAAAGGGGGCCCCGAATTCGAGCGCTGGATCGGCGGATACTTTGAAACCTTTTGGTCGATCAATCCGACGTGGTACATGACCAGCGCGACGCTCGCCAAGGACCATCCCATCACTCGCGGCGTCAAGCCGTTCGACATCAAGGACGAATGGTACTACCACATGCGGTTCCGGCCGAATATGGAGGGAGTGACGGCCATCTTGAGCGCCGTTCCGCCGGACGAAACTCGAAAAGGGCGCGACGACGCTCACGGCGGCAATCCGGCCGTGCGGGCCGACATCGGCAAGAACGTCCCCGAGATTCTCTGCTGGGCGGCGGAACGCCCCGACGGCGGCCGCGGCTACGGCTTCACCGGCGGCCACTATCATCTCAACTGGGGAAACGACGACTACCGCAAGCTGATGCTCAACGCGATCCTCTGGACCGCGAAAGCCGAGGTGCCGGCGGATGGCGTTAAGTCAACCGTTTCGGCGGATGATCTGAAGGCGAATCTCGATAAGAAGCGGTAGGTTACCTTCCGCCGATCAACCGCTCCTCGATAATCTGAAAAACGCCGCGGGCGACCTCGTCCTTCAAACCCGCGATCGCGGCGACGATCGCGCCCGTGCTATCGAGGACCTCGACCGAATTCTCGGGGGATCCGATCGCCGCGGGGCTATTGAGCACGATCAGATCGCAGCTTTTCCTCTCCAACTTAGTCACGGCGCGGAAGCGATGGTCCTCGGTTTCCAGCGCGAAGCCGACGAGCCACTGCTCCGGCCGCTTCGCCGCGCCGAGCGTCGCCACGATGTCGGACGTTTCGTGTAATTCGAGCACCAGCGGCTCGCCATTGCGGTGGATTTTGTGCGGCTCAACTCTCACGGGACGATAGTCGCACGGCGCGGCCACGCCGATCAAGCCGTCGCAGCGAGGAAAGACCTCTTGGCAAGCGGCGAGCATCTCCTCGGTTGAGACGACGTCGATGACTCGTGCCGCGGCCGGATAATTGATCTCCACTGGCCCGGTGACGACGATCACCTCGTGACCTCGCGCCACCGCCGCCTCGACCAGTGCCCTCCCCATCCGCCCGCTCGATGCATTACTCAGATACCGCACGGGATCGAGATACTGCCGCGTCGGACCGCTGGTGATGAGCAATCGGGACATTGACCAACATCACTGCGCCAGAATCTTCAAGATCGCATCGCGGATTTGTTCCGGATCGGCCATTCGGCCGATGCCGCGGGTGCGGCAACTGAGCCAGCCCTCTTCGGGACCGATGAAATGGACGCCGTCGGCTCGCAGTCGTTCGACGTTCCGCTGCACGGCCGGCTTGTCCCACATCTGGTCGTTCATTGCCGGGGCCACGAGCACCGGCCCTTTGAACGCCAAATAGAGCGTGCTCAAGAGGTCGTCGGCCAAGCCGAGCGCCGCTTTGGCCAGGAAGTTGGCTGTCGCCGGAGCGACGCAAAGCAGATCGGCGTCGGCCAAGTCGATATGGACGCCCAGCGGGTGGTCGGGGTCGTTGAACGCCGATCGCAAGACCGGCCGGCCTGTGAGGGCCTCGAATGTGGCGGGGCCGATGAACTTGCCCGCCGCGCGGGTCATAACGACCCGCACGTCGGCGCCGCCTTGGACCAATTGGCTCGCCAGCGCCGCCACTTTGTAAGCGGCGATCCCACCCGTCACGCCGACGACCAGCTCGCGGCCGTTCATAGCTTCGTAAGATCGAGTTCAGGGGGACCGCCCCCTTCGTCGTGTTCGCCCGTGATGCGCAAATTCGCCGAAGTATCGAGGTAGATCTTGTCGCGCATGATCTCCTGAATCACGATTTCCAGCTTGTTTTCGGTTTCCAGATCGACCAACGGCCGGCTGCCGGCATTGAGGGCCACGAGCCGCTTCTGGATCAGGGTCGAGAGCTTGAAGCGGCCCCCGACCTTGTTGACGATTTCTTCCTCGCGGAGTTCATCGAGCATTGCGATTAGGTCTCCAATTGTTTCAGAATCTGTTCGATCTCTTGAACCGCGCGATCGACCGAGCGGTTGATTATTCGATACCGATAGTGTTCGGCATGGGCCAATTCGCGGCGGGCGACCTCCAGGCGACGCTGAATCACCTCTTCGCTCTCCGTGTTGCGGCCGCGGAGCCGCCGCTCCAGCTCGTCGAGCGATTCCGGTTGGACGAAGATCGTCACCGCGTCCGGATACTGCTCCAGAATGGCCAAGGTCCCATCGACGTCAATCTCTAAGACTACCCACTTGCCGTCCGCTAATCTAGGGGCCACCTCGCTCTTGAGCGTTCCGTACCAATATCCCAGGCCAAAGACCTCGAAGCATTCCAGAAACTCGCCGGCCCGCCGCTTGCGCTCGAACTCCTCAAGCGAGAGGAAGTGATAATCGACGCCATCCCGCTCGCCGGGGCGCGGCGGCCGAGTGGTCGCGGAAACGCTCGCCACCAGCCGTTCACAGCGCGCAAACAACTCGCGGACAATGGTTGTCTTCCCCGCGCCGGCGGGACCTGAAATCACGATGAGTCGGCCGGAAGCCATGATAAGTGCGAAGTACGAAGTACAAAGTACGAGGCAAAGAGCGAAGCACGACAACATGCGCGTCGGCGACGAAAACCAACGTTGCCGGGAGCGGCCGCCGCTCGTCGTTGCTTGAATTCGTACTTTGTACTCTGTACTTCGTACTTACTATTCCACGTTTTGGATCATCTCGCGCAGTCGCTCGATGGCCGTTTTGATTTCGATCACGTGGCGAGCGATTTCGACGTCGGTGCTTTTCGAGCCGATCGTGTTCACCTCGCGAAACAGTTCTTGGATCAGAAACTCTAGCTTGCGGCCCGAACTCTCGGCCAGCCCCATGATCGTGTCGAATTGCTCCAGATGGCTCCGCAGGCGGACGATTTCCTCGGAAATATCGGAGCGTTCCGCGAAGATGCTGACTTCCCGGATCAAATCGGCCGGATCGAGCGTCACGCTCTGCTCGGCCAGCAGCTTCTTGAGCCGCTCTTCGAGCCGCGTGCGATAGGCCTCGACCAACAGCGGCGCGCGGTCGGCGATCCGGTCGAGTTCGCCGGCGATCGCGCGGCAGTTGCAATGCAAGTCGGCCGCCATCGCGCGGCCTTCCTCCGCCCGCATGTGCGAAAGGTTTTGCATCGCGGCGTCGATCGTCCGTGCGATCAGCGGCCAATCCTCGAGAGCGGCCGATGCCGCCCAGGGCTGTTCGTTCACCACCCCTGGCAGCGCGAGCAGGTGCTCGAGCGTCGTGGTGCGGGGCAAATTCCACTCGGCCGGCATTTCGTTCAACTGCCGCCAATAGGCAATGAGCACAGCCGTGTTCAAGCGATACGCTTCAGACGAGACGGGCCGATCCACTCGCAGATTCACCTGAACCGTGCCGCGTTTGATCTGCTCGCGCACCAGACCTTCGATCTGCGGTTCGAGCGAGTTATAGCCTTCGTTCGAGCGAAAGCTGATCTTGAAGTAGCGGCTGTTGATCGTCCGCAGCTCGATCGCCACGGTGACGCCGTTTTCTTGCGACCGCGCCTCGCCAAAACCGGTCATGCTAAGCAGCAAGGCGGCATCCTCTCAATGCAATGGTGCGGCGGCCGCGGACTTCGGTCCGCGCTATTTGCTCGATGTCGGCGCCGGCGTCTCCGCGGGCTTCGCGCCGGAAGTCGAGGCGCCCGAAGTCGAACCACCGGACGATTTGTCCGACGTCGGCGAAGCGCCGCCGTCCGTCTTGGCCGCGGTGCTCGAGGTCCCGGCTGGACTGGCCGCACCGGATTTGCCGGATTTGTCGCCGGACGTTGTCGGAGCGGCACCTGTCTTTTCGGTCGCAGTCGAGCCGGTCGATCCGGGCGACGATCCACTGAACTTGTTCTCACTCGACGAAAGAAGCTTGATCGACGCCACACAGAGCAGAATCCAGACCACGGCGGTCCACAGGGTGATCTTCGTGAACAGGTCTCCGGCCTTGGCGCCGAAAGCACTTTGTCCTCCCATTCCGCCAAGCGCACCGGCCAATCCGCCCCCACGGCCGCGCTGCACCAGCACGATCAGGACTAGGAATACTTCTACCAGAACCAGTAACAAGCCAAGAAAGAACGACATTTCAGAACCTTCTAGAATCAGAGTTCGAATGAAACCAACTAGCGGGCGAAATCGGCCGAACCACGGGCACATGTGGCGGAATTCGCCAGAATTCCGGGCTCCACAAGCGGCGTCGGCCGTCTACCGCGGGCAGCCAGCAACGATGCCGAAAAAGTCGGCCGCCTTCAGGCTCGCGCCGCCGACCAAGGCCCCATCGATATTCGGCTGGGCCAACAGCTCGGCAGCGTTGTCCGGCTTCACGCTGCCACCATATTGGATTCGCACCGCCGCCGCAACGTCAACATTGTAATGCGTTTCCAGCAGTTTGCGAAGGTCCAAATGGACTTCTTCCGCTTGTGCGGGCGTGGCGACTTTTCCCGTGCCGATCGCCCAGACCGGCTCGTAGGCGATCACGACCTGCCGCATCTGGTCGGCCGTCACGCCGGAAAGCGAACCCTCGAATTGGTGGCGGATCACTTCGCCCGTCCGACGCGCCTCGCGCTCGGCAAGCTGCTCGCCGACGCAGACGATTGGCGTCAGTCCGCTGGCCAGCGCCGCGATCACTTTATGATTCACATCGGCGTTCGACTCTTTGAACACGTGCCGGCGCTCGCTATGCCCGAGGATTACATAACGGCAGCCGCCGTCGACGAGCATCTTCGGGCTGACTTCACCGGTGAAGGCGCCGCTGGGAAGGTGATACATGTTTTGCGCCCCCAGCCCGACCGGCGAACCGGCGAGCGCATGGCGCACGGCTTCCAAATAGACGAACGGCGGACAGACGGCCAAATCGACGGCCGGGAATTCCCTCGCGCGCTTGGCCATCTCGGCGGCCAGCGCCACGGCGCCCGCCCGATCGAGATTCATCTTCCAGTTGCCGGCAATAAACGGACGTCTCATGCGATTGTTCCTCGTTGGCTCAATGTTCCGGCGGAGCTTCAAATCTGATTTGACGGGTGCCATGGCCACTGCTCTGAGTGGCCATGCGCCGACACAATCCATGCCCACGCCGTGCCGTGGGCATGGCACCTAGGCCTAATGAGTACCCTGGTCTAGCTTCGTTGCATCTGCGTCGCGCCGATCGTTTTTCCAAACAATTCCGCCAATTTGCGAATCTGCGCCGCCACTTCCGCGTATTGATGCGGCAGGAGCGCCTGCGGGCCGTCGGAGAGCGCCTCTTCGGGACAATTGTGGACCTCGATGTGAACTCCGTCTGCCCCGGCCGCCACGCCGGCCAGCGCGCAGGCCGGAATCAAATCGGGCCGCCCCGTCGCGTGGCTCGGATCGACGATGATCGGCAAATGCGAGAGCGCTCGGACGCTGGGGACCGCCGCCACGTCGTAAAGGTTGCGGGTCGCCTTGTCGAAGCTCTTGATGCCGCGCTCGCAGAGCACGACGTTGGGATTCCCTTGCGACAAAATGTATTCCGCGCTCATCAACAGGTCTTCGATCGTCGCGCTCATCCCGCGCTTCAAGAACACCGGCTTGCTCGTTTGCCCGACCTCGGTGAGCAGGACGAAGTTCTGCATGTTGCGGGCGCCGACCTGGATCATGTCGGCATATGCGGCCACCAGTTCCACGCGGCGCGGGTCCATCACCTCAGTCACCACCGGCAGGCCGTGCTTCTGACACGTGTCGCGGAGGATTTTGAGGCCTTCCTCGCCCATGCCTTGATACGCATAAGGGCTGGTTCGCGGCTTGAAGGCGCCGCCGCGGAGGATATTCGCTCCGGCGGCCTTCACCGCGGCGGCAATCTGATCCATTCGCTCAGCCCCTTCCACCGCGCATGGCCCGGCAATCATTCCCAAATGCCCGCCGCCGATCTTCACGCCCGAGACATTCACGATCGTAGGCTCAGGCTGGGCCTCGTTGCTGGCCAGCTTGAACGGCGGCAGCACGGGAATGACCTCGGCCACGCCGGAAATCGCCCGCAGCGGAGCGACTTGCAGCTTCGCCTCGTCGCCGATCACGCCGATCACCGTGCGATACGCCCCGCGGCTAAGATGCGTCCGCAGCCCCAGGGCTTCAACCCGCTCGATGACGTGCTGGACCTGGTCATCCGTAACGTGCGATTTGAGAATGATGATCACGGCAGGAGGCTCGGGGATGGGATCGGAGGTCGTAATTTCGCCCGCCGCTTGTTGCGGGATGGGCCGCGTCAGTGGTCACGCGTTAGCCGGTTCGCCTGCGAACAGGAAGCTACGGCAGTCCCGCCATCTTAACCACTCAAGCGCTGCCGCGAAACTGGGGGTTGCACTGGCCAGTCCGCCGCGGCGGATCGGCCAGTGCCGGCTCGCCCACCAACGTTACTCACCGCTTCGGAATTCAACCGCGCCAATGAGCTTGCTGCTGTTGTTCGGCAGAACTCATGCTAGTGCTCCACGACCGCGCTCGGCGGCGGTTTGCTAGGAATTGGTGGATGGCAAACATGCCGATCAGCGGGAAAGGCCAGGCGATCCAGGGGACGAGATGAAGCCACGAGGGAAGCGGTTTCGCGACTTCCACGTCGAAACCAATCGGGACGGCGCCGCTTCGATCTGACACCTCGACCTCTATATGCCAACGGCCGGATTCGCTGAAGTTTAGCTGCGCCGAGCGCAGCAGTTTGTTGGTCGCCACGTCCGCCTTCGCCGGGGCGCTCGTTGTGTCGCGCGCGCGATTGGCCGGACAGGCATGGACGGCTGGGGCAAAACTCAACGGCGCCGGCTGCCCGGTGTCGGCGTCTTGCACGAGCACACTCACGTCCACCGGCCCCACCCGCAGCGGCGTCGGCGAAGTGAAAATGGTAATCACCAAGCCTCCGCGCCGCTCGGAGAATCGCACGGCGCCGCCGTCCGCGAATGCGAATCGCGCCGTAGCGCCGAGCGCGAGCCAGGCTGCGGAGAGCAGAATTACGATGACACTACGGCGCATGAGTTGGGCGGAAAGGTGTAAGCCTGATATTTTGAAATCGGCATCATGCCGCGCATCTGCATTGGCTGAAGAACGATCCACACGCCCGCGGCAAACAACAGGAACATCACAAGCGACCACGGGATGAAGGCCTTTAGAGCGCCTGACAAATCGGGGTGGCCGGGGCTGAACCGAAGGGAATCCCCGGTTCGCGGGCCCGCCGGGGCTTCGGCTGCGTCTCCGGCCCCGGCCACCCCTTGACGCCTCGATTTATTAGCCACCCTCAGCGCAATGCGGTAACCAACGTAAAGCGAAAGCAGCAAGCCGACATCCAGAAATAGAATCTGCAAGCGCGGGAGCCAATCCGAGACCGGTCCGCAGCAACTGCAGGTCCAGAGTGGATCGCCGAGGGCCGTCCACCCGAGGTCGCCCGCGAACCGCTGCGTCGTCGGCACGATTGTCTCAAAGCTGGTCACAAAATGAAAGCAGTAGTGTGCCAGCCACATTGCGAACCCGAGCGGAACTAAGGCATAGGACCAGCGCGTTGAGGTCTCCAACCAGCTTTCGCTGGATTGGCCCCACCGGCGGCTTATCATTGCCGCGCCGCCGACCAACGCCAACGGCGCAAGGACGAGCGCGACGAGATAAAAGCCCGTCGTGAGCGGGACCATCGAATGCAGTCCCAGCAAGGACCGCAAACGCTCTTCCCAATCGACCACGGGGCCGACCATCCCCGCGGCGTTGGCGAAAGCTCCGAAAACCAAGACGAGCACGAGCGCAGCGACGTCCACGCGGCGGTTAAAGCGGCCGATTCCGGAGCGGACTGCGCTGCGCCACAACTCTCCTCCCGGCGTCACCGCGAGAATCCCGACATTCTCGTGCGGGCAGGAATGGATGCAATCGAGGCAAAACGTGCAATCCAGGTTGCCCGCCTTTCGGGGTTGGTACAGCTTCAATTCGCATCCGGGAATTTCGTCGCTGCCGCGAATGCATTCCTTCGTCCGACAAGAAGCGCACACGTCCGGATCGCGAACCTTGACCTCAAACGGCGAGACGAGCGATTGCACGAAATTGAACTGACCAATCGGGCAAACATACTTGCAAAAGGCGGCCCCGCGGAACAAGCCGTCGATCGCCAGCGCCGCCACGAAGTAGCCCACCGCGATCCAGGCCGTCCAACGCGGGCTGTCCCACAGAGAAAACGCTTCGTAGGCCCAGAAGAACAACCCCAACAGCAGAACAGCCAGCCACTTGTTTCTCAGCCGGCGCGGCCAACTCCAGCCCGCGGGCAGGAATCGGCGGGCCAGAGTTCGCGGCATCATGAAGGGACAGGCCATGCAGAACACGTTTCCGGCGACGAGCAGCCCCAAAACGACCAGAC
>DASZFO010000051.1 GCA_035939775.1 Pirellulales bacterium
AGCGGAGAGCAAGCAAGTAATCTCGGCATGCCTCGTCCGTGGCAAAGCGATGCTCAAAATCCATAAGCGTTTTAGGATAATCCTCAGCCATGCCCCAACACTACAGGTTGGGGTCGGTGGAGTCAAGTAAATACCCAGTTCGCAAGAATTCAGCGCTCTTTGCATTTCTCGATCTCGGAATTCCGGCGAATTCCGCTACGCGCGTGGGGCGCCGTATCGGTATAGTTATCGCCAACACGGCATTGCCGGACCCTTTGGGACTAGTCGTCATGGACGGAACGGCCGAGCGACCGAATTTAGCCAGTTACGTTGTCATCCCGGCCCGTCTGCACTCGACGCGGTTGCCGCGCAAGCTGCTGCTCCGCGAGACTGGCAAATCGCTGATTCAGCACACTTACGAAGCAGCGCGGCGAGCGAAGCGGCCGCGGGGAGTTTGTATCGCCGCGGACCACGCGGAAATCGCCGCGGAAGTCCGCTCCTTCGGCGGCGAGGTCTATTTGACCAGTCCGGACTGCGCCAGCGGCACGGACCGGATCGCCGAAATCGCTCCGCTGCTCGACGGCATCGATATTATTGTCAACGTGCAAGGTGATGAGCCGGAACTCTCCGGCGATACGATCGACCTGGCGACTCGGCTCCTGGAGGACAACCCCTCTGTAGCGATGTCCACGCTGGCCACTCCGATCCGCACCCGCGAACAATTGAACGACCCAGCCTGCGTCAAAGTGGTGTTCGCAAAAAAGGGGTCGGGAGTCGTTTCGGTTGCAATTCGGGGCTCAGGCTTGGCGCGGACCGAAACGACTCCCGACCCCTTTTTTGCTCTCTACTTCAGCCGCAGTCCGATTCCGCACGCGCGAGAATGGGACGATCGGCTGTTGGTCGCCGAGCCCTCGCATTTTTATCAGCACATCGGGCTGTATGCATATAGGCGAGAGTTTCTAATGCAATTGGCGCGGCTGCCGCGTACGCCGCTCGAAACGCTGGAAAACCTCGAACAACTTCGCGTGCTCGAAACCGGCCACGAAATCCTCGTCGGCGTCGTCAACGAGCCCACCGTCGGCATCGACACGCCGGCCGACTACGAGGCGTTCGTTAATCGGGTTCGAAGCCATTGAGAGCCGTATTGCTTGGCGATGTTTCCAACGCAAAGGCCGGCAAATGGTGACGATCCGATCAGCAGTCGAAGAAGACGCCGAAGCCATCGCGAGCTGTCATATCGCGGCCTGGCGGGATACTTATCGGCCGATCGTGGCCGAAGAATACCTGAATAACCTATCTCTTGAAACGCACACCGCAAAATGGACCACAAAAATACAGCAACCACAATGTCACACTTTGGTCGCCGCGCACGAGCAAGTCCAGGTCGTTGGTTTTATCAATGGCGGCCCGGAACGAACCGGTCGCACCGACTTCGGAGGCGAGATCTACTCAATCTATATTCTGAAGGATTGGAGGAGGCAGGGTATCGGAAGACGGCTCCTGGGTCGATTCGCGACCGCCTTACTTGAAACCCAAATCACGAGCTTGATCGTTTGGGCGTTGCAGGGCAACGAATATCGATATTGTTATGCGGCGTGGGGCGGCCATGAAATCGCGGTCGAACCGATCAAGATTGGCGAACAGGAATTGATTGAAGTAGCTTACGGCTGGCAAGACATTCGAGTTTTACTTGAATCGGGATGAACACCTCTCCGGCACCCGATGCCTGCCCCCCTCGCAACAATTCGGCAGCAACGCGGCCCTATTTGCTGCCGACCAGCCCGGCCTCGCGAACTTGCGAGTGCGGCGCGCCGTTAGTTGCTGCGAGCACGGGTTCGCTCAGCGAAATCGGCTGGCTGGCTTCGCGGGCCTTCGGGCTGCCGAGCCAGTAGAGCATTCCGACGAAACCCGCCCCGCCGATGACGTTGCCGAACGTCGCCAAGGCGAGATTGTACCAATATCCACCCCAAGTGATCGCATCGCCGTGCGGCAACAGGATGCCGAGGAACAGCCCGCACATGTTGGCGATACTGTGTTCGTAGCCGCAAGTGATGAATGTGAACATGCACCACCAGATGAGCAGAATCTTGGCGATGTCTTCCTTCGTGCGAATCGCCATCCAGACGCCGAGGCATACCAGCCAGTTGGCCAGCACGGCCCGCCAGAAAAGCTGCTCGACGGGAAGATTCATCTTGGTTTCGACCAGCTTGAGCACGAAGCTCTTTACCGGATCGGCGCTCATCACGCCCGAGCGGATGACGATCACGGCCAGTAGCATGCTTCCGGCCAAGTTTCCCAGCCAGGTCCAAATCCAGTTGCTGGCCAGATCGCGCGGACTGGCCTTCTTGCTCAGCACTCCGAGCGTGAGCACCAGATTGCTGCCAGTGAACAGCTCAGAGCCGGCGAAGATCACGATCGTCAACGCCCCGCCGAAGCAAACGCCCATCAGCAATTTAACGGCCCCCGGAGCGGTCGTATTGATGAACGCCCCAATCGTGAAGATCAGCACGATCGCCGCGCCGACATACATCCCGGCGAGCATCGAGCGAACGAAATGACCGACAATTGAGCGGCGCTGGGCGGCCAGCTTGGCCACGGCCTGATCGGCAAGCGCGCTGATCGCGTCTGCGTACATGGTAAACCCTTCCTATCTTGGTGCGTGTTGGACAAGTGATTTGAGCGCGTCGGCAAGTTGATCGCAGGGAACATCGTGCAAGAGTTCGGCTGCGACTTTAGCCTTGGGACCGGTCGAGCCGCCGACGAACACGTGCGCGGCATCGACGATCTCGCCGTTGGCCAACCGCGAGCGGCAGCCTTGCATGCCGATGGTTGAGACCTGGTGCATGCCGCAGCTTGCCGGGCAGCCGGACCAATGGATCGACAGCGGGGCGACCTTTTCCAGGTCGTCGCCGAGCTTCTTCTCCAACTGCTTGGCCACCTCGATCGCCCAGCCTTTCGTCTCAATCAGCGCCATGTGGCAATAGTCGATGCCCGTGCAGGAGACGAGCCCGCGCATCACCGGCGACGGGTTGTACGACAACTCCTTGAGCAGCGGCTCCTCGGTAAGATCGCCCAGTTTCGCGTCGGGTATGCCAGGAAGAATCAGGTTCTGCGTCACGGTGAGCCGGATTTCGCCGTCGCCGTAGCGGTCGGCCAAGTCGGCAATGCCGCGCATTTGTTTGGTGGTGATCCGGCCCACTGGCACGCACAGGCCGATAAAATTCAACCCGGCCTGCTTCTGGCGGAAGACGCCGATGTGGTCCGTGTGCTTCTTCTTTCGCTGATCCGTGCCGGCCGCAGGCAATCGCCGCCCGACGCGCCGCTCCAACTCGCGACGGAACCAAGCCACGCCGCGGTCCTCGATCAAGAACGCCAGGCGGGCCCGAGTGCGCGTTTGACGGGAACCATGATCGCGGAAGATGAACGTGATCTGCCGACAAATGTCGGCCGCCTGCTCTGGAGCGACGAATACATCGAGGCCCGCAGCAGGCAGATAACCGCCGGAGCCCTGCTTGCCTCCCGCCAGCACGTTGAAGCCGGCGACTTTCTTGCCGTCGATCTCCTTGATCGCCGGCACGAGGCCGATGTCTTGCGTCTCGGGGTGGCAGCAATTCTCCAAGCAACCGGTGATCGTGACGTTGAATTTCCGCGGCAGATTCGTGAACTCCGTGTTGCCGACGAGCATCTGAGTGAATTCCTCGGCGATCGGCGTGGCGTCGAACAATTCGTTCGGGGTGATCCCGCCGGCAGGACAGCCGCAAACGCCGCGGACGTTGTCCATCCCGGTTTGCAACGTCGTCAATCCGACCGCTTCGAGCTGCTCCCAGATATCCGGCACGTCGCCGATCGTGAACCAACGCATTTGCACCTGCTGCCGCGTCGTCAGATCGCAGAATCCGTGGCCATATTGGTCCGAAAGCTGCGCGATCATCCGCCATTGCCGCGAGTTCATGTGGCCCGCCGTCGAGCGGATCCGCATCATGAAGTTGCCGGGCGTCTGCTTGCGGAAGAACAGGCCACGCCACTTCATCAAGTGCGTTTCTTCCTCGGTGATTTTCTTCCAATCGCCCGAGGCGGCATGTTGGTGAATGTCCGGCAAAATGTCGAGCGGCTCGCGCTCGCGCTTGAGGACTTCAATCTTATTGAGCTTCTCGGGAGCATCGGCCTGCTCGGCGCCTGAATACGCGGTGATCAATTGGCCGAGCAAAGTTTGGCAACTTCCACATCCGGTGCCGGCCTTGCACGCGCTCCCCAAAGCGTCAACGCTCGTCGCCCCGGCACGAATGCTATCGACGATGTGCCCTTTGGTGATTTTATGGCAATTGCAGATGTCCACGTCGTCCGCGATTGCCGCAACGCCCAGCCCGGCATTGGCATCGTCCCCGAAGCCGATCGACCGGCCGACCAGCAGCTCGAGCGGCTCGTCGGGCACCGGATCGTTGCGTTTGAAGAGCCGCATGAGTAGGCCGACACTCTCGCTGCCGCCGAGAACGATCGCTCCGGTCAGCCGACCGTCGCGAATCACCATCTTGCGATACTGTCCGCGCTCGGGATCGCTATGGACGAGCACCTGGGCGTTTTGCAATTCAGCCACCGGCGAGTTCCCGTCGCCGATCGATGTCAACTCGACCCCCATCACCTTGAGCGATGTCGCCAGCCGCGAGCCTTCGTAGCGGGCGGCGGGGTTGGTCTCGCAGATCAGGTCTGCCAGCACCTTGGCTTGCTCATAAAGCGGTTCGACCAATCCGTACACTCGCCCGCGATGTTGCACGCATTCGCCGACGCCGAAAATGTCTTCGTCGGAACAACGCATCTGATCGTCGACCACGATGGCCCGCTCGACGGCCAGCCCAGAGTCCTTGGCGATCTCGGAATTGGGGCGAATTCCGCAACTGACGATCACCATGTCGGTGTCGATCGAAGTGCCGTCCTTGAAGCTGATCCCCGTGACCCCGTCGTCGCCGAGGATTTGGGTGACTTGCTGCCCCGTGACGACGTGGACGCCGAGCGACTCCATCTTTTGCTTCAGAATGGCGCCGGCGGCGGGATCAAGCTGCTGCACCATGAGATGCGGCGCGACCTCGACCACTGTCACCTCGACGCCGTAGTTCAACAGCCCGCGCGCGGCCTCCAGGCCCAACAGGCCGCCACCGACGACGACAGCCCGCTTCGATTGTCGCGCGGCATCGGCGATCTTCCAGCAATCGTCGAGAGTGCGGAATACGAACACGCCGGGCTTGTCGCGCCCTTCGAGCGGCGGCACGAACGGCCGCGAGCCGGTGGCGATGATCAGCTTGTGATACGGCTCGGCCAGCTCGATCTGCCGCGAGCTGCCATTCTGCCCGCTCTTCGCTCGGCCGAAAACGACCCGGTCGCGGCGATCAATTCGCTCGGCGCGCACGGGGGCGTGCAACCGAATCCGATTCTGCTGATACCAATCGAGTGAATTGAGCGTGATCTTTTCCGGATCGGTAAAGCCCCCCAGCACAGTCGAGAGTTGAATGCGGTTGTAGTTGCCGTGCGGCTCGTCGCCGAACATCGTGATCGTGAACCGATCGGGCGAGCGATGAAGAATCTCCTCGACGACCCTCGCGCCCGCCATCCCATTGCCGATCACGACCAACGATTCGCGCCGTTCTCGGATCACGATGGTTCCTCGGAAGGACGGTGCAAGATGAAGTTGCTCGTCATGCACCGCCTCGGCATGGAGCGCAACGTTGTAAACGCAAACATCATGCCGCGCGTCCCGTGTAAATGGTGCTGATTTGCAGCAACTCCCAATCGCCTATCGAGATACGCTTCAGCCGGCAGCCGGTTGTCGGTCAGATAGCACCCGACCGTGCGGCGAACGTGGGCGATCTTTGCAGGTGGATTGGGCACCGCCGTCAAACGGCTGCGGCGATAACCGGGTGCCGTGTCGACGCGTCGCTGGGCACCCTCTGGGCACGCAAGCGGGTCGGCGTGGACATGCTTTACGGTCGATGCGTCAGCACTGGCCGGGCCCAGAAGGCGCCCCGCTCGCCATTGCCACCGAATCGAAGAGTGCACGCCTCACGCACTGCCGTGAAGAACGTGGTCATGGCGGAGCGTGACGTGTACAGTAACCCTATCGCGGCGCGCCGGGGAGGCGCTTTGCGGCCGGATCGCTCGGCTGCTTGTCCCACAGAAGAAACTCGAACAGATCAACGAGTTCTTTCTCGGTGAGTTGTTTCTCCAGTCCCTCGGGCATAAGCGAGAGTTTGCTGACAGTAATCGATTCGACCTCGGAGCGCGGGACCGTTTCCAATTTGCCGCCTTGCTCTTTGAGCACGATTCGCTGCGGGCTGTCTTCGGCCAAGAGGCCCGTGAGCGTGCGGCCGTCGGTCGTGGTTACGAGACGGGCCTGATAGCTTGCGCCAATCACGAGGCTCGGGTCCAAGACGTTCGAGAGCAATTGATCGAACGAGGCTCGGCCGTTGGCCGTGATGTCCGGTCCGACATCCTGCCCTTCGCCATAGATCTTGTGGCACTGGGCGCAGACCCGTTTGAAGACGACTTCCCCCTGCTTAGCGTCGCCGTGCTTGGCCGTGAGCAGCTTGCGCACATCGGCCACGACTTGCTCGCGCTGTGGATTGCGCTCCGTGCGGACCGATCCCCATTTGGACGTCACCATTGCAACCAGATCGTCGTCATGGCTGGCCAGCAGCTTTCGCACCTGATTGACGTTGAGAGCGCTGGATGGAATTTCCTGTCGGCCGATCGCGTCCAACAGCGGCTTGGCCCATTCGGGACGTTGCGTGAGCAGCTCGATCGCTTTGGGCTGCAACTCAGGTTCAAGCTGTTGAAAGTTCTTGAGCACGATCTGGCCGACTCGGGCATCCTCGGCCCTCCCGAGCGCGCCGAGGATGCCCGCCCGCAGGGCTATCGAACTTTGCTTCGGTTTAGCGAGGATCGCGGCAACCGAGTCGAGCGCGTTCGAGTCTCCCGCCGCCAAGAGCGCGGCCAGCGCTTGTAACCGCAGCGGATCAGATTGGTCCGAGGCCACGAGCGCCTCCCGGATCGCCGCGATTGCCGAAGAGTCTTTCCATGTGGCGCTCAATAGCGCCGCGTTCATGAATAGCGGGCCATTCCGAGGACCGGAAACGATCGGCGCGATGAGCGGCTCGAGCTTCGCCCGCAGCTCATCGAGCCGAGGGCCGTTCAGCTCGCGGTCCTGAATCTTCTCGGCGAGCATGGCCAGACATTTCTGGCTCGCCGGCACGTCGGGATGATCCCCTTTCGAGGCCAGCGCGAACAGAGTGACGATCGGTCCGATGTCCGGATTGACCCGCCCGATCGTTCGCTCGATCAGTCGCGGCAAGACTTCAGCGAATCCCGACGCGCCTCGCAGCGATTCGTTTTCCGCGACGCGCTTCAGAATCTCATCGGCGCGATCGTCCATCAGCGGTTGCAGATTCTGCCAAACAATCGCCGGGATCAGCGGGTCTTTGCCGGCATGTGCCAGCGCGTCGAGCAGAATCGCGGGAGCATCGAGCCCTTCGATCTTGCGGGCGGCGATAGCCACTTGCAGCTTCACGTCGGGGGATGGATCGGCTGACATTTTCCTCACCTGTTCGGCGACGGACTCGCCAACCTTCTTCGCGTTCCCCGCCGCGCGAACTCCCCACGCCCTCAAGCTGGGATCTTCATTGCGAAGCAGCTTGAGATGAAAGTCCTTGTCGAGCGGTCCCGCGCCGATGAGCGACCAGAGCGCGTGCATCTGCGCCTTGGGCGCCGCGGACGAATCGAGCACAATCGCTTGCAAGAGTGGCCGAGCTTGCGCGCTATTCCGTTCGGAAAGCAGCCGCTGGGCCGTTTCGCGATAGTAGATAATCGGGCTTCTTAGCCGCTCGATCAATTCGGCGTCCGTCTCTTTCGAGAGATCGATCTTCCCCGCGTGCGGAGTGCCTTTGTAGCAAATGCGATAGAGCCGCCCATAGGAGCGATCGATGCCGCCGGGATCGCGCTGAGCGTCTTGATAGCAATGATATTGGTCATACCAATCGAGCACGTATAGGCAGCCGTCGGGGCCAATCTTCTGTGAAACGGGCATGAACCAGGCGTCGTTCGCCGTCAGCAGATCCGGCTCGCCGCTCGAAAGATACGTCGAGCCGTTGCGTTGGAGCGAATCGACATTGAGGCAACTACCGTGAATGTTTCCCATCACCAGCTTGCCGCGATACGGCTCGGGGAACGCGTCGGTGTCCATATAGAGCAGCCCGCAGTAGGCCGCTTTCTGATGATGGTGCTTGACGATCGACGGCAAGACCCAGGTGAACGGCGGATACGGCCCTCCTTGACGGAGATAGTAGCCAGTCTCTGTGAGATGCCAGAGATGATCGACGACGCAGGCGCTCACGAATCCGCTCCCCTCGGCGTCCCAAGCGATTCCCCAGGGGTTGCTCGTCCCTTCGCAGAACACTTCGA
>DASZFO010000052.1 GCA_035939775.1 Pirellulales bacterium
AACCGGCCACCAAGCTCGTTGCCGCAATCTGTCTCATGATGGTGGTTGGTGTTGATGCCGCTCATGATGCGATCATTGACGCCAGGGCACGCGCAGCGCGACGATTGCTAGGTAGCATTGATCATGAAGAACGCGTTCAAGCGGTCCGGAGGCAGATGCTTAACGAAATACGGCAGATAGCGGAGCAATAGTTCATCCAGACGCACCGCGGCACCCAGGGCAAACCGAAATGGTCGGCGCCGAAAGCGCAGGCCACGCCGATCTGGACTCTTTCAGTCCAACGCGTGCCGACTGAAAGCGTTGCGAAACCAGCTCGGCGTGGTAAAAAGTGGAGGGAACGCGACAAATTAGCCGTGTAAACGGGAGGGTGCTGAAGTGGTTCGTCAGAGAAGGATCCGCGTCGGCGTGATCGGCATGTACCGGTCCGGCAAGACCGTCCTTCTGACATCCCTGATCAATCACCTCCTCAACCATCATCCGGATCGGCTGACGCTGGGAGACGGGCAGGTCGAGCTGGGCTGCCTCAAATCCGACCTGCCGCCAGCCGACGCAGGGTTCGCCAAGTTCGAGTACGGCTACTACCGTAGCCGGCTCGGGAACCGGGTCTGGCCGGACAAGACGCTGGCCTGCTCTCAATACCGCTGCCGCCTCCTGGTGAAGAGGTCTGAAAAGCGGCACGAGCAGATTGAACTGACGCTCACCGACATGGCCGGCGAACGACTGGCCGACCTATCCATGGCCGACCAGACCTACGAGCAGTGGTCCGACAGCATCCTGGAACTGTTCGGCCACCTGGAATACCAGTCGGCTGCCGGCGAGTATTTGGCGCTCGCCGAGCGGCCCGGAGTGTCGGCCGATGCGGTCGTCGCCACCTACCGCCGCGTATTGGCGCGGCTCATTCATTCCTTCCTCCCTCTCGTCAGCCCCTCCGCGTTCCTGGTCGACGCCAACAGCAAACACTGCGATGTGCTAGATGTCGACAGCTTAGCAGCCACTCGCCTGTCCGGTCTGGATGAGGCTCGACAATTCGCGACTCTCCCGAAGCCGGTCCGGGAGCGCGACGTGGAAACCGTCGCTCGGTTTCGCCAGCATTATCGGGAGTATCGACGCCAGATCGTCGAGCCGCTGGCCCATTGGTTCACGCAGTGCGAGACGTTGCTGGTGGTGACCGATTTGACCATGCTGCTGGCCGGCGGGGTGGGAATGTACAACGGACAGAAGCAGATGCTTTCCCAGGTCGTCGATTATCTCGCCCCCGGCCGCGGGCCTTTCAACCGCTGGGCCGATCGCATCGTCAGGACGGGGAGCTGGGGCCGGTTCAGTGCCGGCGATCTCTTAAAGCTCACCTCCGCCGGACGGCTGCGAATGTCGGGCGTTCGGCGTGTCGCGTTCGTGGCGACCAAAGCGGACAAAATCCATGTCGATGACCACGATAAGCTCTTGGGCCTGCTCCACGACATGACGCGGAATCTGGCGGTGCAGGGGCGGTTTACCGGTGGTTTGAAGGTCGAGGAATTCGTGTGCGCGGCCGTCAAATCGAGCGTGAGCCTACCGGAATACCCGTTCCTAGATGCCCGATTGACGACCGCGTCGCAGAACGGCGAAGCCGACTTGCAACGATTTGAGACCGCCCAGGTGCCCGAGCATTGGCCGGACAAGTGGGCGGCCGGGGATTTCGTCTTTCCAGACGTCTTCCCTTTGATGCCATCGAACCGCGATCTGCCTCCCCGGCACATCGGGTTGGATCGGGTTGTCAACTATGTCCTGGCGGGCCAATAGTCGTCATTTGGAGCGCAAGCGGCGAAATCGCACACATGAATTGCCGCCGTTTGTCCCATCCATTGCAAACTCCGGGCGCCAATCTTGAGGAATTCAAATGAGCGATCATCCTGAAAGTATCCAGGGTTCGACCCGATCGACGCCGTTAGTTCTCGGAGATCCGAATTCCGGTAAGAGTCCGTTCGAGGCAAGCGAGAAAGAGAAGTCATCGGCGTTGACAGATGCCGGACAAGTTGACGCGGGAACCAGCCAGCGCCGGAGCTATCGGCAATCCCTGGGCGTTCCACCGCAGACGGCGACTGTTTTCGAGACGGTTCCACGAGCGGATAGCCGGTTGACCGAAGCCTGGGATCGGCCGCTTTCCGACGACGATGAAAGCGAAACAGCCCTCGAATCGAACTCTTGGGGCCAGCCGCTGCTCCGCCCTAGTGTGATCGCCATTCTGCTTTTGCTCGGCAGTCTTGTATCGCTATTTGTCCTCAGCCAGGTCCTGCTGTTGATCACTCAGTTGTCCCAATTGCCGGGCTGGGTTCGCCCACTCGGCTACGCGGGAGCCGCGGTATTGTGCGGCCTGACGGTTTACGCAATGGTCCGCGTCGGCCTTTGCTACTTCAGTCTCCGGGCGACCGAGCGGATTTCGCTGCGGTCGCTT
The DNA here is from genome assembly GCA_035939775.1 of Pirellulales bacterium. Classification (NCBI taxonomy): domain Bacteria; kingdom Pseudomonadati; phylum Planctomycetota; class Planctomycetia; order Pirellulales; species Pirellulales bacterium. The sequence continues at coordinate 2,432 of DASZFO010000052.1, forward strand.
GGCGCGCTGCGGCAGCGGGCGCGCCTCCGCTCCGCTGCAATCAAGCGCATTCGCGAGGCGCGGCAAAGCTTAGCCGAGTTGCTCGACAAGTATCCGATGTCCAACTGGTCAGAGGTCAAGCAACTCAAGAAGTTGGGCATGACTCCTCAAGAGATCAAGAGCCTCGCCCAGTATCGACAACGGCTCCTGGCCGACACGGGCGGAGCGAGCGAGGGGTGGATGGAGAATTTCAACCGGCAGTTTTTGCAACTCTTGGACGTAATAGCCGATCGCCGGATCAAGCTGTATGCCAAGCGATCGGGGATCACAACGGGAGCTGCCCACCGCGGATCCATCGACACGATCATCGTCGCGATGAATGCTTATCTGATGGTCGGCGATCTGTGCCGGATCTACAACGTGCGGGCCGGCGCCTGGGGGACAGCGCGGATCCTGGGCCATATTTTCTTCAACACGTTTGCCGCTAGTCACGTCGATCAATTGTCGGACGTCGCTGCCGATCATGCTGCCAACGTCATGTCGCAACACGCGGACCATTTGGAGCCTGTAGCCGGCGCCGTCGGGGGCGCGGTCGGCGGAGCGGTCGGCGGAGCGGTCGGCCACATTCCAGGGGCGCTGGTCGGCGCCAAGGTTGCGTCCAAAGTGGCGTCCCGATTCATCAGCGGCGGGGTGAATGCGATTTTGTTGTATCGGCTCGGAAGGGCGGCCGTGCGGCAATTACGCCCGTTACAGGAGCGGCCGGGGGCGACATGATCTGTGAGAACGAAACGACCAGAATCTAGTAGTCGTCCCGCAGGATGCCTCTTTCATCCTCGAAGGCACGGCCGCACCAGTCGTCGTATCTCACTTGTGAGAAGTGACTTGTGCCAAGTTCATCGGAATGATTGAAATCCGCTTAGTTGTGTCCACCACTATGCCGGATTCAATCTTTCGCTGAACTTCATCGCAGTATTCTTATTCCCTCAAACCGTCATTCGGCTGGCGGAGTTCGGCGCGGCGGTCGATCCAACCGAAGCGTCCGGGAGGAAGACCTCAACCTGCTTCGGTGTTGCGGACCGCCGCGTCCAATGAAACCTCGTTTCGCGACCTCGGTGGTTTCGACCGACGCGCCGAATTGCCGGGAAAACCCACCCTCGGGCGTGAACACCGACGTGATCAGAGGCAGCAGCGTAATCCGTTCGGGCGATGGGACCGAAACGTTCTGAATTCGGATTGTTAGGCGCGTCGATCGAGCAGATTGACAGGCTACGGAGCCGGGGCCGGCATTGTTATACTTAAGATTGAATAATCCGCTTCGTGCGGGCCGCCGCAAAACGAACCGCGGAGGCCGTGATCGCGCGTACCAGGTATTTCACGTCGTAACTGTGCAGCACAAACTGCTGCGAAAGCTCGTCAAACAATTCGGGCTGCGACGGCGGACCGGCCGTGTCGAGATGATCGACCGGACTGACCAGGCCGCGGCCAAAGAAATAAACCTACAACCGATTCACCGCGGCCTGGGCGAACCACGGATTGGGGGAGCTGGTGATCCATTTGGCCAGCACCGTCCGCTAAGTCACCCCAGGCTGGTTAGCCGGCGCGGCGCCGTCAAGGAATTGCGGCTTGACGACATATTTTCGTCTCGGGGATGAGGAGGCTGTCGTCTTCCAGGGCGGCGATTGGCGTCGCGGCGGACGAAGCAGGATCAGCCGCTTCGTCTTGCATGTCCTTCAAGAACGCGGCGTACTGCCAGAACTGTTGCCGCTTCCAACTGGCGAACGGATGGTCGTGACACTGGGCGCATTGCAATTGAATGCCCAGAAAGACTCGCGATGTGCTAGCCGCCAACAACTCGGGTTTGAATTCGGCCGCCTGGAAAAACGCGGCCGCGCTAGGCTCGCTGGCATCGGTCTGGGCCGCGTGGACTTGCGCCGTGATTAATTCGCGGGCGATTTCGTCGTAGGGCATGTTGACCGCGAAGCGCAGCCGCAACCAGTTTTCCAGCGCCGCGGTTTTGTACCGCAACAGCGGAAATACACAAATCTTTCCCGGACGGGGGAGTCTTGTTGCAAACCAAACGAACAGTAGCTTAGGATGGTTCAAATACGGGGCCGATTAGCCCTTTTGGCGGGCCGAACGGGTTGTGGATTCCAGTCAGCCTCGAAGCGGATCTTCGTAAAACCCACGGTCTGTGCGTCTAATACGGGGACCGATTGCTGCCGGCTTGTACGATCGATCGACCATAGGGGGTCTGAAGTCATGCGCAGGCTGTCAATCAACTTTTTGGCCGTAGGCACGGCGGCGGGCGGCTTCATGCTTGCGCTTGGAGCCCAAATGGCTTGGGGGCAGGTGCTTAACACAAATGCCGTCGCCAGCGACTCGCCGTCACCCAACGACCTCAATCAGCCCTTTCTGCTCCCTTCCGTCCCCAGCGACGTGGTGGAATCGATCGACGATTACCGCCGCTATTGCCAGCGCCAATATTGGGAGAAGGCTTTCGAACAACTGGATAAGTTGAGTTCGGCCAAATCAACCGGCTTGGTGCACGACAAGGATGGCGTGATGATTCCGCCCGCTCTGTTGTTGGCGCGGTTGATTTTGGACCTGCCCGAGGACGGCAAGAACGCCTTCCGGCTATTTTACGATGCCGATGCCAAAAGTCTGCTGGAACAGGCGCAGGGGAAAGACGAGGAAGGAAAGCTAGCCAAGGTCGCCACGCAGTTTCTCTTCACGGCCTCCGGCGATCTGGCCGCCGACCGTTGGGGAGATTTGCTGTTTGAGCGCGGTGATTTTTCGCGCGCAATCGGCGCCTGGCGCAGCATTTTAAGGAACCATCCGGATAGCGGCATTCCGCAGCCGCAATTGCTGGTAAAGGTTGCCGTCGCCGCGGCACGCGATGGCCATTGGCCGGAGTTTCAGGAAATCAAACAGCAAATTCACGAGCGTCAGTCGGAGGCCAGCGTGACCGTGGGCGGCCAAAGCGTGCGGGCCATCGATTATTTGGAAAAGCTGTCCGCGTCTGGCCCAGCCCAAACGACGGCGGTTGGCGCGGCCCAGTCGGCCGCCAAGGTGCGACTGTCGCCCGACGCCAAGCCACTATGGCAATTCCGCTGGTTCGCACAGATTAATCCCATTTTGGGTAATCGAGAGGGCTTGGCCTTGTACGACCAGAGGTACGGCCGGCAGTTTGCCTCCAATTTTGTGCCCCCCGTCGCGATCGACGACGCGCGAGTCTACTCGGACTTCGTCGGCTATGACATCGGCATCAATCTGCAGTCCGGAAAGCTTGCCTGGCGCAGCGGGCGGTTTTACGATCTGATGAAAAACGACAATGGCCAAAACCAAATCAACCAGGGGCGCAATCTGCTGCTGGAACAATCCGGAATCATTTGCACTAAAGACCGCGTCTGGTCGGTGGCGCACGACACAACCAATCAAAACAACGGCGAAAGCCATTATTACCTGATCGCGCGCGACGTCGCGACCGGCAAGGAATCGTTCAACAGCAAAACGGCCTCTGGCGTTCGCGATTGGACCATGACCGGCACGCCCATCGCCGACGACAGCCACATTTATTTGGGAGCTTTCAAGCCGAATCAGCCCAGCGACGTGTATGCCCTCTGCTTGAACGCCGCGGATGGCAAGCTGATGTGGAACGCAAAAATCGGCAGTTACAAAAACGATCCCAGGCAGCTTTATTACAACGCGACGGTGCGCTCGACCGTGCCGTCGCTGTTGCTGTCGGGCGGGCGGCTGTATTTCGACACGCAGGCCGGCAGTTTCGTGCAAATTAACCCGGCCGCCGGCGAGATTGTTTGGGGGCTGAACTATGATTCGGAAATGCCCACCAGCGATCGCGATTACGGCCAAGCGCCCGAGCAATGTACCGTCAGTGCCCCGATGCTGGCCGGCGGCGTGCTGTATTTCAAGGGAATGCGCTCGCGCCGACTGTATGCGGTCGATCCGAATGGTCCCAAAATTCTGTGGAGGAGGCCGGTTTCGGTGGGGTCGGTGCTGGTCGGGGTGGATCGCGAACGGATTTATATGGGCGGTGCGGAGATCATGGCCTATGACCTGAAAACGAAGCAACTGCTGTGGTCCAAACCGGTGCCAATGGGCACCGGCTGGATTCATCCACTCTTGACCGACGACCGGATTTACGAGTTTACGCCGCGCGGCATTTACGAAATCGAAAAAACCACCGGCGAAGTCGTGCAAATATTCCGCGGCATCGATATGGATTCGCTTGGCGGAAGCCTGCTCTTGACGCCGCGCGCGATCGTGGCGGTCTCGAATTTGGCGATCACCGCGTACCCGCTGGAGAGCACTGACGGCGCCGCGAAAGAGCAATCGGAATAGACCGCGGATGACGCGGATTTACGTGGATCAAATGGATGCGTTGAAAGAGCGAAGCCAAATCAATAACATCCATGGTTTCCGTTATTGATCTGCTGGACTGCCCAAAAACTGGTTGAATTGTGCCATAAAATCGACTACGAGCCCGTTGTTTTCGATTGTCGCTGTGTTCGCGCTTGTTAACGCCGCGGCGGGCGGCGAGGAACCGGGCATTACGGTTTCGGCCACGGGGGAATCGACCGCCAAGCCCAATCGCTTGGAAATTGAAATCAAAGGCCAACGGCCGTGGAGGAAACTCCGACAGGGTATGCTGAGAGCTTCGACTACGATGGCCCGGAGGTGCCCGATTCTGTGCGCGTCGGTAACGCAGCCCTCGATGCGCCGCGACTGGCCTCGCCGACTCTGGCCGAAATCCCCATGCGCCTGAACCTACAAGTACGATTTAACCTTCAACCCAACGAGGCCACAAAATGAAAAGCGTCGTGATTGTTACGATCGCGGCGGCAATGCTGGCCACCCTTGCCACATCGGCCGGCGCGCAGGTTCTCGTAAATCCAGTCAATCCGACCAGCGGCATCACCGTAACCGGCAAGGGCGAGATTGTCGCCAAGCCCGACGTGGTCGAAATCAAACTTCGCATCGCTGGCTCGGCGGAGCTGACCGATGACGCCATCGTCAAGCATCGCGACGCGCGCGACCGCGTGCTCAAGGCGTTCGAGGCGCTCAAATTGGATAATCTGAAGGCCGACGATTTAAACCTCAACGTCCATTCGGCCACCTCGCGCGAACAAGCCCAAATGATTTTCCGCGGCAATGTGCCCAACACGCCCGCGCAAATCGAGGTTTCCAGCGCCGTGCGGGTCCGCCTATCGGGGATCGACAAGACGCCTCCCGACGAATTGATGAAGTCCATCGGCAAGCTGCTCGATACGGCCAAAGACAGCGGGGCGGCGGTGGGACCGTCGGACGAGGAAGTGGCCATGGCTTCTCGTTACGGCCGCACGACGACCAGTACGATGGTCCGCTTCGTGGTCAGCGCCGCCGAGGCAACGCGCGAACAGGCCTATCAAAAGGCCGTGGACGACGCGCGCCAGCGTGCCGAACGACTGGCCAAGCTCCATTCCTCGAAGCTTGGTCCCGTATTATCCGTGCAGGAAGCGTTCGTTTCCAGCGATAATATCTCAACCGTCCAGCAGCAGCCCTGGGAACTTCAGCAGCCAGACATTACCCCGCCCGGGGAAATCAACACCGAGAATATGACCGGCGCGGTATTCCAGGTTAGGCTGTCGGTGCGGTTCGCGATCGATTCGGCGGAAAAGATGGCCGCCCAATCCTCGACAGGTGCGGAGCGATAAACTCGACGCAAGCTCTTATGACCAGAATCATATTGGATTTGTACCTCGCTCCCACGCTCTGCGTGGGAGCGCATTGCTCAGACGCTCCGCGTCGACGCCCTGGCGGCAGACGATTCGTAGCAATTATTCTGATGGTCTTCGCCGCCGTTTCAGCGCTGGATCGAACAAAACTCCTCCAAGCCGACGATCTGCCTCCCGCCGCGGATGGCGCGTCGAACGCAGCCAATCCCAAGGCATCCAAGCCGCCGTCCTCACTTCCACTTGCCAATCAGGACAAAGCCGCCCCAGAGGCGAAACCGTCTGTGGATGCCGCAGCGCAGAAAAGTCCAGCAAAGTCCTAGGTCCACCGATGATACAGTCTCGATTGCTACCGTCACGGCCAAGCCCGGCATGGATGACGTCGATCATCTTCGTCGCGGCCGCCGCCGTGGCCGACTTGGCCCGCGCCGACGATTCAACCGCCGCCAAATCCAAATCGCGTGAAGTCGCGGTCATTACCGCGGCCGACGAGAGAATCACCGGACCGCTTGCGGATTTTCGTAGCGGCCTGCTCATCGTCGATTCGAAACCCCCGCGATCGATCGATTTGATGGACCTTCAACGCCTCTCCTTCGGTTCCGTGGCCGGGGTTGCCGCGCAGTGGCTCGGCCAGGATCAGCACGATCTGGTCGGCGTCGGCTCAACCGCCTCGGGAAACGGCATCCAGGATATCCACCTTCGCCTGACCGGGCTGCCGGCAGAAAAACAAATCAAGCAACTGCGAGTCCTCCTCCGCTCGCCGCTTTCGGCCTGGCGGCTGGATACGGCCGAGTCGCCCGACTGGCGGCTGGTCGTCGAGCGCTTCGGCAATTCGCCGATGGCCGAAGTGTTTCTCGAGCCCCCCGCCTCCGACGTCTTCAATCAGCAGTTTCAAATCACGCTGACTTACTCCGACGGTTCCACGGAAAAAATCGCCTGCGCCGCCACGACGCACACGAGCGACAAGCTAAAAACGGGGGCCCAAACCGCGGATGCTGAAAAGCAACTGCATTTCAAAGCCGAACTGGGCGCCGGCGACGTCATCGTCGGCAAGCTAGTGCAAATGACGGACGAGAGCCTAACGCTGAAAACGACCTGGCAACCCAATGTGCGAATTCCGCTACTACATGTTCAGGGCTTGCTTTGCGAACCCGCCCTACCGGAAGCGGCCAGCCGCTATCAACAGGCCCTGGTAAAGCCCGGCAGTGAAGATCTCGCGATCGTCGTCGCCAAAGACGGCGGCCTGGCCGAAATTCCTGGCCACTTGAAGCAATGGGAATGCCAACAGCTTCACTTCGTCTACGAGGGCCAAGAGCAGACCATCCAAACCGCGCGTGTGCAGGCCCTGGTTTTGGCCGCTCATCCGCCAGTCCATTCCACGGCCGCCTTTCAGGTCGTTCGCCTGCAAACGGGCGACACTCTGTCGGGTTCATGGGTGGCGGTCAACGACAACAGCATTTCCATGAATAGCCCCTGGGGCGATACGTGGGAAATTCCAATCGAAAGCATTTCGGAAATCGGCACCCGCAACGGCAACCTCGTTCATTTGTCCGATCTCGATCCAGTTTCCGTCGAACAAGTGCCTTATTTCGGCCGCCTTATGCATTATCGCCGCGACCAGTCCTTGGAGGGCAGCCCCTTGAAGATCAAAGGCAAGTTCTATGCCAAGGGCTTGGCGGTCCACTCGCGTTGTCTGCTCGCCTACACACTGGACGGCCAATTTGCCAATTTCAAAACGTTGGTTGGCTTCGATGACGACGCCGGGACTCGCGGCCGTGTCAACTGCCGAGTGCTGGCCGATGGTAAGGAACTCTTCGCCAATCCCGACCTCCGCGCCGACCAGGAACCGCAAACCCTCGACCTTTCCGTCGCCGGAGCCAAGCTTCTAACACTGGAAGTCGATTTCGGCGAAAACGAAGATACAGGCGATCGCGTCATCTGGGCCCAACCGCGCTTGTTCCGCAAATAGAAAACGGAGAGCGAATCATGATTCCGATTTCTCTGCAACGATACCGTCTTGGTTCATTCCTAGCATGCTTACTCGCCAGCGGGTGGTTTCCGCCTCCCACTCTTCTGGCCGAGGATGTCCCGCGCCTTACCATCGCCACGCACCGCTTCGGCGGCGTGCAGTTGATGAGCATCGGCATCGACGGCTCCAATCCCCAGCAGCTCACCAACGATCCGGACGACGCGACCCAGGCCACCTGGTGCCCCGACGGATCGAAGGTCGCCTACGTCGTTGGCCCTCGGCTCCAGGGTAAAATCAAAATCATGGATGCCGACGGGAAAAACGCCCGCGTGCTGTTGAAGGACGCCGCGCCGCAACGAACTCCACAATGGTCCCCCGACGGCAAGCAAATCGCGTTCTCGATGGTCGATAAAAGCAATGGCAATTTCAATATCTTTGTCGTCAACACCGACGGAACGGGGTTGAAGAACCTGACGGACGCCCCCAGGTTTTCCGCCGATCCCGCCTGGTCCCCCGACGGAAAGAAGATTGCCTACGCGTCCGATCGGCCCGGCGCTCGAATCCGCCTCTGGCTGATGAACGCCGACGGCTCCGAACAGACGGACGTTTTGGGCCGCGACCTGTATCATGCCGTCTATCCCGCCTGGTCGGTGGATGGCAAGCAAATCGTTTACGGTTCGTCGGTCGATCCGTCGCAGTGCCAGGTCATGCAGGTCAATTTCGACGGCAAAGGCGACTCGCCGATCACCACGGGCCCCAACCAGTACAGCTATCCGGCCTGGTCTGCGGACGGGCAATATCTGGCCTACGTGTCGGATCCCGGCGCAGAAGCTGGCGATCTGTGCATCTACGACGTGGTCGCTGGCAAGCATCGCGTGGTCCTGAAGGGCGAAGTCTTCCAAGAACTATTTCGCGACGCCCGTCCCTCATGGGTTCCCAAGCAACCTCCAAAGCAATGAAAATGCCCACGCACAATTCGAAGACATTCGGCGGCGCGTTCGCCGCTCGAAATACTGCCGCAGCTTCAATCCTGCCCCTCTTATGCCTCCTGGCCGCCATCGCCGCGGCCCGCGCCGATGACCCACCGCGCCTGGATATTCACGAATGGTCGGTCTGGCTGACAGAGCCCACGCAAAACCAAATCAATGCCCTGGCCGGCTATCCCAGCGCCATGCCCGGATTGGTTGATACGCCGCGCAGCCGCCGCCCCGAGACCGAGGGTCCCAGCGTCTCGCCCCTCAGCCTGATTTCGTTTTCCGGAAAACCCGCCGACGCGGTCAATCTTTCGCTGCGAATGACCAACGGCCGCTTCCTCGCCCATTGGCCGCCGGCCGACGCGAAAAACAACCGCCTGGCATGGAACGATTTGAAGTTGACGGCGCCCGCGGCCGAGGCCCCTTACGGCTTCGTCCCCGACGACCACTGGTTTGCTCGAGCGCGCCAATCGAACAGCCTGCAAGTCCAACGAGGGAGCCGGGTAGAACGCTTCATCGCTTACGATCCGGAACTAAATGTTCCACTGTCGTTGCGCGTCGACGGCGGGCCGGATCGCTACCAGATCATCAATTCGGGCAAGTATTCGCTGAAAGACGTGTTGCTGATCGTGCCTGCATCGAAAGGCCGACGGATCGGCTGGCTCGATGATTTGCCTGCGCCGAAGAATCCCGCTCCCGTCAAGACTCCGCCGGCCGCGACTGGCTCGCCGAATCCCGGCGGTGCGGCGGTGGCCCAGGCGCTCGACGCCGTGAAAGCGGCGACAGCCCAATTGCGCGCCGCCTCCGCTAGGATGCAATCGGGCGCCGATAAGCCCGCCGACGGCAGATTCGTCAAGCTCGTACATGTCGAAACCGGTAAGGCCCTGGGCATCGCTGGCGACTCTGATGAAGATTCTGCCCAAGCTGAATTGGCCCAAGATGAACCGAATGATACGCGCATATGGAAAATCGAAAAAGATGGCGACTTCTTCAAATTGCTCAACCGCAAAAGCGGCAAGGTGCTGGACGTGCAGCGCGAATCGAAATCGGAGGGCGCCGCCGTCATTCAATGGCCCGACAAAGCGGAAGTCGAAAACCAACTTACGCAGGACAACCAGCGGTGGTCCTGGGATGGCAGTGGAGCCGAGCGTCGGCTGACAAATAAGCTGAGCAATCTCGTTCTCGATATCGACGGAACTGGGAAACTGGTCCAGCGCCTCGCCGATCCGGGTGCCAGGCGGCAACTGTGGCGCGTTGTAGAGGTCAAAGAGGGGGTCAAGGATAAGTCGATCGACATCTTGGCCGAAGTGCAAATGAGCACGCCGCTGGGAATAGACCAACTCAACGTGCAAGCGATCACTCCGCTTCGCGACCGGCTCGTTGCCGCCGGCCTAACAGAAAGCGAGACCGACCTCCTCCTTTCCCTGTATAGCAAGTCGTTCTTTCAATCCCGCGAGCCGGTCTTGATCTGCCGATTGCCGCAAGCCACCGTCGACGAATGGCTCCCGCTGGAAGTCGATCTCGGCACCGCGAAAATCACCCGCGTCGCGCTGGTCCTGTGTTTCAAAGTTGACCCGCTGATTCGCGACCAGGTCCAACAGCTTATCGAGCAATTGGGCGACGACGACTATGCCAACCGCGAACAGGCCGAGCGAAAACTCCGCGACCTGGGACGGATGGCCATCCCCGCCCTCAAGGAAGCCGTCAATAGCCCAGACCCCGAACGAGTCATGCGCGCCGAGCGCCTCCTCCTCTGCCAAAACGAGCGCCTGGACGGAAAATAACAAACCCGCCTCGCCGACGAAATACGTCGAGTTCCTTCCTAACGCTGACAGTGTTCCAAAACCTTATGCCGTGGTAGTCCGCAAAGGCGAAATGCTGTAACGGTTCCCAGTTTGGCGCGCTGGCGACTAATGTGCTCCCTTCGGGATCGGTCATCCCCGTGTGGTGATATCCACCCACTCGCCGCACCGGATAGCCTCGCCGCTCCAGCTTCTCGATCGCGCGTTCGCAGGGCGCAGTGATGAAGCTGGAGAAGAGCACTAGAATGACGCACCGCCGCGGGTCCATCGGGTGGTTGGAGGGGCGCGGCGCCCTTGGCCGCTGCGGCCGCTCGGGGGGCTCTGAGATCAAATCTCGCTCTCGATCACGACAGCAGAGATACTAGGAATCTACTGACGGCCCGTGTCGCTTGCAAGCGCGCAGTCTTAGTGGTCAGAGTGGGATAATAAGGGCCGACTTTTGAGCACAAAGGGAGGATTCCTTGCGCCAAAGGGATGCGATATTGGTCCGGACCAGTCCCGTGTTTAAGACCGACGCGGCAAAATGCCGCTGGCAGGCGCGCTCATGAGGACGCTTCTGTTTGGGTGTCAAGAGCGTGCAATGGGCTGCTTCCATCCTGCTTCGGCCGACACCTCGACGCGGCGAGCTTATTCGGCAAATCTACTTCGGTGAAATCGACCGGCTTGATTTCTACTTACGCCTTGGATGCTCCGGTCCGCCCGACCGACGTAGTTTCGCAACCGCGGTCGATCCGACCGACGCGGCTAATCGTCTCGCATTCCCGAACGCGTTTTCAGGCAGCGATCGTGGCTAAATCGCGGCGGCAATCCACTTCAGCCTGATTGCCTCGTGCCTGCGCAACAACGTCGAACCGTTCGCCTATCTCCGCGACCTGCTCACGCGCCTGCCGGCTCTCCTGCCGGGCGCCACGCGCGACGACCTTTGCTCCCTGTTCCCCGACCGCTGGCAGCCGGCCAAATAAATCCGCTCGCAATGCCAGCCGTTGCGCAATTCAGCAAACGGGTTCCACCGGACGCTCACGAAATAGACGCTCCCAAGGCTTGAGCCCAACCCGATTCAGAATCCGCATGAACTGTGTCCGCAGGTTCTGTGTATTCGTCGTTCGACCCGAATTGAGAAATTGAAAACGCCTGCCATCGATGGGAATTTCATGGACTTCCACGATGGCTCCGACTACAAATGGGTTAGTTCGACTGGGCGGGGTGCGTTCGCGGGTGAATCAACTTTTAGGTTGGGAGGTCGCTAATGAAGAAACGATCGCAATTGCAGCAGGGCACGAACCTCGCAGATCAACTCGACACTTATTCGGCGTCGGTGCGAGCCAACCAGACTGCAGGTTGGTGGAGCAAGCGGATCCAACGCTGGACTCCCTATGCGGCCGCAGTTGGCTCGGGCCTCGCCCTGACCACCGCGTTGGACGCTGCCATCATCTATAGCGGACCGGACAGCACGCAGGTTACGGCAGGGGGCAACGGGACGTTTGGCGCCAATGTCTACATTGGTGGGCGGACGTTTCGCCTTGTTGTTGAGCACCAGTCCAGTCTATTTTCGCATAAAGGGGTCGCCAGCTTTCGTCGCGGAAATGGTGATAGCGTTCTTTCTCATGCGGGGGTTGGCTTGAAGCGTCTCTCCCAGGGTGCGGTCATCTCCAATGGCGCGGGCGGTAGCACGGCCGGTTGGGGTGGCGATTTTGCCAAGCTCGCTTACCGACGTTCCGCATTCGGTAATCCTTCTCCTCCGGGAGGCACCTGGGAGGCGGGCCAATCGGGGTTCGCGGGGATTAGGCTCAACACCGCGCATGGCCAAACTGACTATGGCTGGATCCGGTTGGAGTGGCTGGCCGACACGCATGGCGACCCAGTCACGTTGAAAGACGACTGGGCCTACGACGATAGCGGGGCCCCGATCGCCGCCGGCGCCGGGGCCGCCGTCCCCGAGCCGAGCAGTCTCGCGCTGGTATTGCTCGCGGCCGGCTCGGCGGGCGTGCTGGCCTGGCGGAAACGCCACCGAACGGCAGCCCCCGCTTCATCAGCCGCCGGCTGAAGAAACGCCATCGATGACCAAAAAGGCAACCGATCCCTGGTTCCGGCCGCCCGACGCCAGCGTGGATCGACGATGGTTTCTCAAAAGCATTGTGGCCGCAACCTTCCTAGCCGGCTGCGACCGTGCCACGCCTCGTCCCGACGCCAACTCTCCGCCGGGACCAGCGCTATTCCGCGACGCCGCCGAGGATACCGGCCTCATCTTCCGTCACGAAAATGGCATGTCGGGGGCGATGTACATGCCTGAAGTGATCGGCTCCGGCGTCGCCCTGTTCGATTACAACAACGACGGCAAGCTCGACGTGTTCGTCGTGCAGGGGGGCGTCCTGAAGCCCGGCGCGAAGCCCGAACCGAAAAAGGGCCCAACGCACAAGCTGTTCCGCAACGACATGGAAATCCTGCCCGACGGCAGCCGCGTCCTTAAGTTTACCGATGTAACCGAGGAGGCCGGGCTGAATTTTGCCGACTACGGGATGGGCGTGGTCGCCGGCGACTACGACGGCGACGGCTTCATCGATCTGTACGTCACCTGCCTGGGCCGCAACCGGTTGCTGCACAACAACGGCGATGGCACCTTCACCGACGTCACCGAAACCGCGGGCGTCGGCGGCGACGGCTGGAACACCAGTGCCGCCTGGGTCGATTTCGACCGCGATGGCCGGCTCGACCTGTTCGTCTGCCGCTACCTGCAGTGGACTTTCGACCGCCACAGGATGTGCCAGAACCCGGCGAGCGGCAACGACTACTGCGGCCCGAGATCGTTCGAACCGGCCCGATCGCGCCTGTATCGCAACTTGGGCAACGGCCGGTTCGAAGAAATATCGATCTCGTCCAGGATCGCGAGCAAAGCCGGCGCGGCGCTGGGTGTGGTCTGCGCCGACTTCAACGGCGACGGTTGGCCGGACCTGCTGGTGGCTAACGATGGGATGGAAAACCACCTCTGGATCAACCAGAAGGACGGCACGTTCAAGGAAGAGGCGCTGGCCCGGGGCTGCGCCCTTGATTGCGGCGGCGACGCCGAGGCCAACATGGGAGTCATCGCCGCCGACTTCCACAACAGCGGCCGGGACGACCTGTTCATCACCCATCTGATCACCGAGCACGCCACCTTCTATCGGAATCTGGGCGGAGGGCAGTTCGAGGACCAGACGACGCGCCTGGGACTGGATGCGGCAACCCGTGCCTTCACCGGCTTTGGCGCCTGTGCCATCGATTACGACAACGACGGCCGCCTAGACATTTTCGCCGCCAACGGGGCGGTGAAGGTGCTCGATGCCCAGGTAAAGGCTGGCTTCCAACCCCCGTTGCGCCAGCGCTGTCAGTTGTTCCACAACGATGGTGGGCCCAAGCTGCGTTTCGCCGAAGTCACCGAAGGCGCCTTCCTGAAGGTGGAGGACGTCGGACGCGGCGTGGCCTGCGGCGATTTCCGTAACAACGGCGCCGTTGACCTGGTGGTGGCCAACAACAACGGACCGCTGCGCTTGCTGCTCAACCAAGTCAGGCAAAAGAACCACTGGCTCGGCCTGCGTCTCGTGGACGGCCCCGTCGGGCGGCGCTTCGATGTGTTGGGAGCGGTGGCGACGCTGGAGCGGAGCGGCCAGCCATCGCTGCGACGGCGCTGTGCCACGGACGGCAGCTACCTGTCATCCAGCGATCCACGCGTGGTGTTCGGCCTGGACAATTCCGCGGCCTTCGACTGCGTCCGCGTGCTTTGGCCGGATGGATCGACGGAGGCGTGGCGGGGTCTGGCGGCGGACCAATATCACGAGCTGGCAAAGGGAACGGGGCGGAAAGAACAAGCGTAGCCGTCACGCGTCCGCGTGACGATTCTACTGCCAGGCATGCACCATGAAACGACTGGCCAAAATCATCATCGCACGCGCCCCGGACTTCCTGCTGGTAGCGATACTGCTCTTTTGCGGCGTGTTGCTCGTCCGCAAATGGCTGCCCCGATCTGTCGTGGCGAAAGGCCCGGACCTGACATTTGTGGATCATCCCGCCACCGACGGTATGGAGCCGATTGTCCGCGACCAGATCCATGTGGCCCGTGCAAAGTGCGACGAATTGACGGCGACGAACGCCACGCGCCGAGAGCGCGGCCGCGCCTGGGGCGAGCTGGGCAAGGTCTACTTAACCTACTCCCATTCCCGGCCGGCGGCGGGGTGTTTCCAGAACGCCCAGGCGCTCGACCCCGATGAGTTCCGCTGGAGCTACCTACTGGCCCACGCCCTGGAGCGCGACGGCACGATCGACGAAGCCGCGGGGGCGATGCAGCGTGCACTGAAAGTGTTGCAGACCGATGCCGCCGCTACGCCGCAAGACCAACTCGCCGGCGTGTGCTTCCTCGGTGACATGATGGTGCGGCTGAACCGCCCCATCGATGCCCGGCGCACTTTTGAAGCAGCGCTAGCGGCACATCCAAAGTGCGCCTTTGTCCTCGTCAACCTTGGCCAGTTGGCCACAGAAGCCGGTGAGCCTGAAGCGGCCGTGGGTTATTTCCAGCGTGCCCTAGAGGTGTTGCCCGGCCGAGCAGAGGTACGCCGCCTGCTGGCCGCAGCTTACCGGCGCCAGGGCGATGTGGCGAAAGCCGCCGAGTACGCCACGCCGGGCGGTGCAATGCCCGCTCCGGTGCAATACCCCGACCCGCTGCTCGCCGCGGTCACCGAACTGGACCGCAGCGCAAAGCGACAGAATCGCCTGGGTGTCGAGCATTCCAGCGCGGGCCGCAATCAGCAGGCGGCGCTATGCTTCGCCCGCGCTTTGCAGGCGGATCCAGAAAACACGGCCGCGCACGGCAATCTCGGCATTGCCTTGTTGAAGCTGGGCCGGATCGAAGAAGCCGTCCAGCATCTAGAAGAAGCACGCCGTAGAAATCCGCAAAGCGAGGAATTCCGGTCAGGCTTGATCCTGGCTCACGTTCGCCAGCCGGGCGCACAACAAATCGCAATCGACGACGCCCTGGCCTGGCGCAAGGAGCAGCCCCGAAACCTCCAGGCGCTTAATATTC
This sequence comes from Pirellulales bacterium, assembly GCA_035939775.1. Lineage (NCBI taxonomy): Bacteria > Pseudomonadati > Planctomycetota > Planctomycetia > Pirellulales > Pirellulales bacterium. The sequence goes on from DASZFO010000052.1 coordinate 17,935, forward strand.
TCGCGCAAGTTTACTTCGAGATACAACGGTATCTTGAGACTCTGAACATTAGCGGGGAAGCAGTCCGGATCGACCCGGCCCAGCCGTCGCCGTTTCTGGAGCAGGCCAGGGCGCTGGCCGCGCTGGGTCGCCACGCCGAGGCCCGCGACCGGCTCGAACAGGCTGTCAAGACGTTCCCCGACGATGAAACAGTCCGGCACACGCTGGCGCGTTTCCTCGTCGCCTGCCCAGACGACAAGCAACGCGACGCCGCCCGTGGATTGAAGCTGAGCCAGGAGCTGTTTGCCGGTCTTGGTGAGGTAGTCATCGGCGAAACGCTTGCCCTGGCACTGGCCGAAAACGGGCAATTCGACGAGGCCGTGAAGCGCCAACGCTGGGCTGTCCAGACCTGCGGCGATCAGGCGGGACCGGCCTTGCGCCAGCGGCTCGAACGGGAACTGAAGTGCCTGGAAGCGAGGCAGCCGTATCGCGAACCCTGGCCGTTCTGCAACAAGTGAGCGTGTTGAGAGAAGCTTCGGGAAATCTGCATGGCCCGACGTGAGAAAGTCCTGCTCGTCGGCTGGGATGCGGCCGACTGGAAAGTCATCAATCCGCTGATGGACGCCGGTAAAATGCCGAACGTCCAGCGGCTGGTCGATAACGGCAGCATGGGGCAAATCGCCACACTTCACCCGCCGCTGTCGCCGATGCTGTGGACGTCCATCGCCACAGGCAAGCGGCCGTTCAAGCACGGGATCCACGGTTTTAGCGAGCCCACTGCCGACGGCCTCGGCATCCAGCCGGTTACCAACCTGTCGCGGAAGTGCAAGGCGGTCTGGAATATTCTCAATCAGAACGGATTGCGTAGCGTGGTCATCGGTTGGTGGCCCAGCCACCCGGCCGAGCCGATCAACGGCGTGATGGTGTCCGACCATTACCACCGTGCGCACGGCCCGCTCGACAAGGGCTGGCCACTCTTGCCCAGGTCCGTTCATCCGCCCGAGCTGCACGATACATTAGCCGAGTTGCGCTTCCACCCCAACGAGCTGGCGCCGTCGATGATCGAGCCGTTCGTCCCAAAGGCCGAGGAGATCGACCAGGACAAGGATAAACGCCTGGCTGGCTGCATGCGCACCCTGTGCGAGTGCGTGAGCATCCACTCAGCCGCTACGTACCTGATCGAGCACGAACCTTGGGACTTCTTCGCCGTCTACTACGATGCCATCGACCACTTCTGTCATGGCTTCATGAAGTACCACCCGCCGCGGCAGGAGTTCATCCCTGAGGCGGATTTCGAACTGTACCACAACGTGGTGTCGATGGCCTACCAGTTCCACGACCAGATGCTGGGCACACTGCTCAATAAAGCCGGCGAGGATATGAACGTGATCCTCATGTCCGATCACGGCTTCCACCCAGACCACCTGCGGCCCAAGATGATACCCAGCATCCCTGCGGGGCCAGCCATCGAGCACCGCGATTTCGGTATCTTGGCGATGCGGGGGCCGGGCATCAAGAAGGACGAGCTGCTGCACGGGCCGAGCGTCATCGACATCACGCCGACGATCCTGACGCTCTACGGCCTGCCCGTGGGCGCCGACATGGATGGCAAGGTGCTGGTAAGCGCGTTCGAGAAGCCGCTGGACGTGCAAACGATCCCGACTTGGGAAGAAGTGCCGGGCGCCGACGGCCGCCATCCACCGCACACGCGACTCGATCCGCAGGCCGCCCGCGAATCGCTGGCACAGCTTGTGGCGCTTGGCTACATCGCCAGGCCGGATGAGAATCGCGAGAAGGCCGTCGCCGATACCATCGCCGAACTACGTTACAATCTCTCCGAGGCCTACCAGGACGACGACCAACACGCCGAAGCGCTGGAGATTCTGCGCGAGTTGCATCGGGCCGACCCGGACGAGCAACGCTATGCGGTCCACCGCTTCGTTTCTTGCCAGGCGCTGGGACTGTTGGACGAAATGTCAGAGATAGTGGCGGACCTCGATGGTCGGCGGCGCGGCGTTTATGAGCAGGCGCGAGTAGGCTTGACGGAACTTTCGGAACTGGTCCGCAAGCGGATGAAAGAGCGCAAATTGAAGCAGGAACTTGCGGCGACCGAGGCGCCGTCAGACGCCAAGCCCGAAGAACCGGACCAGCCCGACGAAACCGGCGTGGAAGCATCCGGCGAGGCCGAGAAGACCGAAGCCGCGCTGCTAAGCCCTGAAGAACGACAAGCGTTGGGCCGCTGGCGGAACTTGGCGCGGTTCGATCCGCCGGTGGTCGATTACCTCAAGGCTCAAGTCCGGGCGATGGAGGGCCGGCCAGCCGAGGCGCTGAAGCTGCTCGAGCGCGTCCAGGAAGCGCACCTGGCCCGGCCGGGGCTGTTCTTGCAGACGGCGGACCTCTATTTGAAGCTTGGTCGTTGGGAAGAGGCTGAGCAGACCTATGCCAAGGCCCTGAGCGTCGATCCGGATAACCCCCATGCCCACGTGGGAATGAGCCGGATGGCCCTGCGGCGTGGCGATTACGCCCGCGCGGCGCAATCGGCCCTGGACGCGCTCCAGCGGATGTATCATTATCCGGTCGCCCATTTCCTCTTGGGCGAGGCCTTGATTCGGCTGAGAGAATGGTCGCGGGCCGCCGAGGCCTTCCGCGGGGCGCTTTCGCTGAATCCCAATTTCCCGCAAGCCCACCGACGGCTGGCCGGGATCGCCCGCCGGTCCGGCGACTCGGCGGCCGCCGCCGAACACCTCCGGCTGTTCGAGGAGCTCAAAGCCGCCGGGAAGAACGAGCAGCCCGCCGAAGCAGAAACCGGACAGCCCACTGCTAACGAGTCCAAGTCCGCGGAATTTGCTGAAACGGAGGCCTTGCCAGTGGCCCAGCCGAGTGCTCAGCCGGCCGCGGACCTGACGGAGACCATTGTGGTGGTCACGGGCTTGCCGCGCTCGGGCACGTCGATGATCATGCAGATGCTGGCCGCCGGAGGGCTGCCGGTCCTGAGCGATGGCCGTCGCACGGCCGATGTCGATAATCCGTTGGGCTATTTCGAGTATGAGCCAGTCAAGCATTTGCACGAAAGCGCCGACTGGCTGACCGACGCACGGGGCCACGCGGTCAAGATCGTGGCGCCGCTCTTACGCTACCTGCCGCACGACCGCGATTACCGGATCGTGTTCATCGAGCGGAATGTCGAGGAGGTGCTGGCGTCGCAGGCGGAAATGCTGACTCGACGCGGCGAAATAATCGACGACACGCCGGCCCGCCGCAGCCGCCTGAAGGAATCATGCGTCCGCCAAGTGCAGAGCCTTAAGACGACCCTGCTGCAGCGGCCGCGGATGCGAACTCTGTTCCTGAACCACGCCGAAGTTTTGCGTGATCCCAACGCTGTCGCCGACTCGCTGAATCTGTTTCTCGGCGGCAAGTTAAACGCGACAGCGATGGCGGCAAAGGTCAAGCCGTTGCTGCATCGCCAGCGCGCCGCGGAAACTACGGCGCCGAGTCCGTAACGCTTGGCAACTTGCCTCCCAGAGTCGAGCATGTTCGGCTGGCGCAAGTTGACGTTGGCCGGCCCGCTCGTTGTTGGCTGCAGTTCCGATTTTATTGCTCGCGCTTCGGGCCGTGAACGTCTACAATCTGCGGCGGTCCGCCCGACCGACGTAGTTTCGCAACCTCGGTCGATCCGACCGACGCCGCGAACGCAGCCGGCACGTTTTACAAGAACAGCCTGACGGTCGGCGCTCGCGGCTCACTCGGCAAGCTCATCAACTGGATGATCCGAGCATTCATGTTCGACGAGGCCCGCGGCCAAACGTGGATCATCCACAATATCGAAGACGTGGGCAACTTCGAATCGTTCCTGCCGCAGCTCTATGCGGCCGAGGCGACGACGATAACTGCGTAATCACTGGCCGCAACCACATGACCAGGCAACGACGATATCGTTCCCATTAAAGGCTCAGCTTTTAAGCGAGGCACGAACCCAGATCATATTGCAGGGTCTGGCGAGGCGCTTCACGGAGCGGATTCTTATTTTTCGGCCGCTTGCTGGAATAGCCGCGGGGCGAAATCGTTCAGGGCGTGGCGCCAGGTTTGCCATTCGTGCGAAAAACCTTTGGCGTCGCGGAAGACGATGTGCTTGACGCCGGCTTGCTCCAGAGTGTTGTAGAGGTCATCGGCATTGCGATGAATGCCCTCGTCGAGGCCGACCGTGCCGGCATGGAGGTAGAGGAGGCTGACCTTCTTGTCGAACCCCGTTGGATCGGCGAACAGGCCGTCGTAAGACGTCTTCGGATCGACGCGGCCGACGCCACTGAAGGCGCCGATGGCGGAGAACGTATCGAGATGAGAGAGTCCGATTCGCAGGGCTTGGCCGGCGCCCATGGACAGACCGGCGATGGCCCGTTGATCACGGTGCGGGCTGGTGCGGTAGGTCGAGTCGATCAAAGGAATCAAGTCCTTGAGCACGACCTCTTCGAAGGCGCTGAAGTCGAAGCGACCGCGGCCCGGCCCCGGTGCCGGGGCCGGCTCGGCCGAAGCACCTGCCCGCGTGGCGTAGCCTTTCTCCATGACGACGATCATCGGCTTGGCTTTGCCGGCGGCGATCAAATTGTCGAGGATGAAGTTCACGTGCCCCTGGCGAGTCCAGCCGGTTTCATCCTCGCCCGCGCCATGTTGCAGGTAGAGGACAGGATAGCGCTTGTTGGCAGCGGAGTCGTAGTCGGGTGGAGTGTAAACCATGATGTGCCGCACTTGGCCGGTCACACTCGACTTGTACCACCGCGAGCGGACTTCGCCGTGCGGCACGTCCTTGGCGTCGTAAAAATCGACGCCGCCTTCCGGAATATCAATGCCGCTCGTCGGACGACCGGTGCCGAAGAAGGAGTCGCTGGCCGGGTCGTTCAATTCGACGCCGTCCACCGAGAGCTTGTAGTAATGAAAGCCGGGAATGACCGGCGGGGTCGTGACCGTCCAGACGCCGCCGTCACCGCGTGCCATCTCCCACGGTCCGCCTTTGCCCAGACCAAAATTGCCGACGACGGCGACTTTCTTGGCGTCCGGGGCTTTTAATTGCAGCGTGATTCGCAAGTCGGAGTGAATCCGGGGGTACGCAGCGTTGCCGATGTTGGTCGAGGCGGGATGCGAGTCGCCGTTCATCTTGGATTGACTGCTGGTGTCGGATTGCTCGCTCGTCTTGGGCTGGTCACTTGCGTTGTCCGGCAGCTTTTTCTGTGGCTCTCCTTCGCGGAATAGCATCTGCGCGAAGTGATAGAGATCGTTCTTCCACTCTTTGAAATCGTGGCGACCGCCGGGAACGACGACGTAGACGTGCGGCACCTTCTTTTCGTCGAGCATGTTGTGAACGTTTTGGCTGATTCGCAGTAGTCCGTCCGCATCGCCGCAAGCGACGTACAGCAGCTTGAGACGTTTGGCGGCGTCGGTCGGATCCTTCAGCAGCTCGTCAGCTCTGCGGGTGTTGGGCGCCGACGAGAAACCGCCGACCCAGGCAAATCTGTCGATATGGCTCAGGCCGAAATTGAGCGACTGCCCGCCCCCCATCGACAGTCCGGCCAAGGCCCGCGACTCGCGGTCGGTATTGACGGAGAAGTTCTTCTCGATGAACGGGATCAGGTCTTTCAGCAAATCGTCCTCGAAGGCGGCGAAGGCGGGGGACTGCCGGGGGAACGGGTCCCGGGGACCGAGGTCTTTCGCCGCTCGGCCGTTCGGCAGGACGACGATCATCGGCACGATCTTCTTGTCGGCATAGAGGTTGTCGAGGACCAGGTTGGCGACGCCGCCCCGCGTCCATTCATTCTCGTCGCCGCCGATGCCGTGGAGGAGATAAAGCACCGGGTATTGTTTGTCCTTGGAATACCCCGGGGGCGTGTAGACCTGCGCCTTGCGCTTGGCGCCGACGGTGGTCGAATCATATTCGACGGTTTCAAGCTTGCCGCGGTCGAGGCCGTCGCGCTTGACGTCGAAGCCCTGCGGGGCCGTGGTGAGGTCTTGAGACTGGTCTTGCTTGCCCGCGTTATCCTGGGCGCGTAAGGCGGCGCAGCTCAAGGCGAACAAGAGGAACGCTCTCGATGAGAATGCGTGTCGCATGATACTCTCTCCTTAGCGAGGTCAGAGACTCAATTTCGTCTTTTCGTTCCGACGGCTGCGAACGACGTGAGCGGCTTCCGGCAGCAGCGTGCTCTCGCCGGCAATGTTATCGGCCACGCGCCGCAGGCCGACGATCAACGATCGAGCCGCTTCAGCGGAGAATCCCTTCAGCATCTGCTCGCGAATCGGCTCGCTTGTTTTTAGCAATCGCTCAAACGTTCGCCGGCCTTTGGACGACAGTCTGACGAGCCGGGCACGATTGTCCTCGGGATCCCGCTCGCGCGTCACCAGCTCTCGGCCTTCTAAGAGCACCAGCATCGCCCGAATCGTACTCGGATCAGAGGAAGCCCGACGGGCTAATTCCTGCTGCGTAATCCCATCATCTTCCGCGAGACTGGCAAGCAAAACAAACTGATCTGCGGTCACTCCATTACGGGCAAACTGAGCATCAGAGACGCGGTGCATCGCAAAATACGTGGCGCGCAGGACTCTTGGCAGTTCACGGGCACTGTCCATTTAGGACCTGGGTTGGCACGTCGAGGGGAGATAATACGTATACGCACTAAGTGACTTATCTTACCAAACCGTTTGCGAATGTCCAACAAGAATCGCGGGCGGTAGAACGCCGGCGCGCAAATGACCGACCGTCCGACGGACCGTCCCGCGCCATACCCAGCAGTGGCCCAAACCTGCTTCGGTCCCATCGCCCGAATCGGCCTCGGAGTGTCGGAACGTCCGCGCGCAAGAGCCTGAAGAGGAATCACTCCGGTCGATCCGACCGACGCGCACAAGGTGGTTCGCCATCAGGCCAAAAATCAGTCGATCTATCGGGACTTTGAAGACACCGTGACGTTGAATTGATGGCGGTAGGGGCATCGCGGTTGCCTGCACCCCGCAGATTATTCCTTGCAATTCGCCGCGCGGGGGGATAGACTCAGCACACTGCTCGGCTTTTGGACCCTTGGACGGGCCTCTGCCGTCGCCCCGGTCACTGCCGCCCAGAACCGTTTGGTCTGTGGTCGGTGATTCTGTCGCGATCGGGTTTCTCTCGGGCGAAGTCTCCGCGCGATTGCTGTGCGCGGCGGATTTTGAATCCGTATGGCGCTTGGCGCGATCTCGGTCGGAGTTGCTCGAACTAATCCTGGATAACGTTGCCGCAGCCGCGTATTGCAAAACCGGAGAACGTCATCGCCGACGCCAGCTCACTCGGTCTTGGTTGCCGGGAAAATGAAAAGAGCGAGCAGCGCGGTCTCTAAAACTTGTGGAGAATCTCATGGCTGGATCGAATCGGTTGGCGTCTCATCGCGGTAACATTCGGGTGAATGGCCGCCGTCGCAAGGCGCGGCGAAGCGACCGTCAGACGCGGTTATCCGTCGAGCGATTAGAAGATCGCACGATGCTCACGATCGTCTTTCCGCTCAATTCTGGGGCTGAGACTCATTACAATGCTAACCCTTTTCCCCACGGTGCCTTGCAGAACCCCCAAGTGAACCTCATTTTCGCTGGGAATTGGACTACATACCAGGCAAATGAAGGAGAGGCGTCTACGTACCTGGCAGATGAAGCCGCAATGAGAAACGCCGTGCAGTCGATCGTGCAAGGGCCCTATTTGACCGGATTGGAGCAATATGGCGCCAGTGGGACGGCCCAGATGGGCGCGGTTTGGTCTGATCCTTCGCAGACGCTGCCCAACCCAACCGTTGCCAACGCAGGTAATCTGCAGGATTACCTACAGAACTCCATCACACATTATAACACGACCCCGCCCTCAGTCGACCAGGAGCATGCACCCATTTACGCGGTCGTCTTGGATCCGACCGATACCGGTACTAGTGGGTCTTCCGGAGGATTCAACGCTCCGGGCAGCTACACGGTCAACCCCGGTGTTCTGGGCTCGAGCGTGCCGATCAACATGATCGAAGTCGGGGCGTACGAAAGCGGCGGGCAAGTGGATATGAACAAGTTCGGCCAGTATTTCTCTCACGAATTGGCCGAACGGGTCGTCGACGACCATCAGATGTTTAATTCACCGTACGTCAATTCTGACATATTCCACTCACAACAAGTCGCTGACGGCGAGCAAAACGCCAACGAGTATTCTTACCGGCTAAATGGTGCGCTGGTCCAGGCCTACTGGTCGGACGCGGACCAGGCCGCGATTGTGCCGGACGTCCCTTCGCCTGTGGCAAATTTTGTCCTCACACCTACTTACTCACTTAACCCGAACACGTATGGGTTTCAGAGCAAATACGACTTAACGGTCACGTCCAGCCTTCATGCCGTCTCATTCAGTTCGGGCCCCGGCGGCGTTTCGGTAATCGTCGACGGGGAGACCGCCACATTCGGCCTCAGCGATGACCCCTTGAATAGCATTACGGTCAACGGAGCCTCTCAATTGTATGTCAACGACTCGAGCGACGCAAATCCCAGCGCGATCACTGTCGGTAACATACAGGGAAAACCCGGATGGGGCTACGTTCGCGGCGTGCTTCCGGTCGACGTCGATTTTTCCTACGCCACCACGTCATTGCTGGAGAGTGGCACCAGCCAGCTCAACGGCAATGTCGTAAATGTGCAGGAAACCGGCACGCAAACCAATATCATTTGCGACCCGCAGCATACGACCTCGATCAACATTGGAGACAGCACGAGCGTTCAAAGTATCCAGGGCGCGGTCAGTGTATCAAGCTCGGGATTTCCTCCCTTGGGAGGACCGTCGCCCATAACGATCACGCTTAACGATTCCAGTGATCCCTCGTCCCACACGTTCTATGTCGAGAACGATGCGGCGACTCCCGGCTGGGGCGACGTTCGAAGTCTCGCCCCCGCGCAGATCAGCTACCAATACGAATTCACCGCCAGTCTCACGATTATCACCGGCTCGGCCAGCGGCGGCATCGCGAACGTCTTGGAAACGGGGGTCCCCACAAACATCAACGGTCAGAGCGGAGTGGCATCGACCGTCCAGATCGGCGACAATAGCGGCGTCCGGAACATTGTGGGCCAGCTAACCATCAGTGGCCCGACGAACTTGCTTGGCCCCAACCCTGCCGCAACGATCATCATCGACGACACGAACGATCTACACGCGCGCACAATCCACGTGGAAGACTCGACCACTCCGGGAGCCACGGGTGTCGGCGAGGTGGCGGGTATGGCCCCGGCCAATATCTACTTCCAGTACTGGAACACGGTCAGCCTGACGATCAATACCGGTCTGGCCAACAACAATGTCGTTGACGTCTTGCAAACCGGCGTAACCACCAACCTGAACACCGTCAATGGGTCTACCGTCAATATCGGATATGCCGCGAACGGAGCGCAAGGCCTCCTCAGCGATTTGAACATTGCGAGCCCCGGCATGAGTTTGGTGCGATACGCCACCATCAACGTCGACGACACAGGCGACACCTCAGCGCGCAGTGTCACCCTAGCGGACCCATACGCATCGAGCGACCCCGGTGAGGCCAACGCCAGTTCTATCAGCGGTCTGGCCCCGGGAACTATCAACTACTTCGGCTTGTACACGGCCAGCCTGTCGATCGTCACCGACGCGATCGCCGCAAACTCAATCAATGTGCTTGAAAATAACGTTCCGACGTATCTAGTCGGTGGTGCCCTCACATACGTCTATCTTGGCGACGGCACCACCGGCGCCCAGAGCATCTTCGGCAATTTGTACATTTCTAGCTCGGAGAGCGGCACCCCGGACTCCGGCAACATGTTCATTTCAGTCAACGACCTGGCCGATGGAACGGCCCGCACGGCCACGGTTTCCACCTATTATCCTTTCAAACGACTTCTCTCGGGCTTGACCATCTTTGATGATCCCTGGGGCTCGATGAGCGGGCTGTTACCGTCTCCGGCCACCATCAACTATGAATATCTGGATACGTCCAGTGTGCTGATCGACGGCAACGCTGCCGACCAGAAGGTCAACCCTCCTGGCGCCACGCCCGTCTACCTCAATGCGTTCCCGGTCGTCACCAGCGTTAGTCCCTCAACCGGATCGCTCAATGGAGGAACCGTTGTGACGATCCTTGGCACCTTCCTGGACCTCCCCGGCCGGTTTGTCGATTTCGGCCATAAACCCGGGCACATCATCAGTGACACGCCCACCGAGATTCAAGTCGTCGCGCCGGCAGCGACCGCGGCCGGCACGGTGGACGTGAGAGTCGGGAATGTCGCCGGCAAGTCAGCGACATCGGCGGCCGATAAGTTCACCTACGTCGTCCCGCCGGTCGTCACCTCCATCGCTCCCGGTGCCGGTCCGCTAGGGGGCGGAAACACGGTGTTCATCTTTGGCACGGACTTAAACGGCGCGACGGCGGTGGACTTCGGGCAGAATCCAGGCACAATCCTCGCGGTCTTCCAAACCGATCCCCCTGCCGACCTCTGGGAAATGATTGCCATCGCCCCCGCGGGCGCCCAAGGCACGGTGGATGTGACGGTGACGACGGGAGGCGGCCCGTCGGCCACGTCGTCGGCCGACGTTTACGCTTACTTCGCGGCACCCGTTTTCGGCCACATGAGACCGTCCTCGGGGCCGACGACGGGCGGCACTGTGGTGATGATCAGTGGCGCGAGTCTGGAATCCGTCACCGAGGTCGATTTTGGCCAAACCGCCGTCACTTTTCCTAATTTCCAAAGGCAATTCAACGCGATCCGGGTCACCAGTCCAATGGGTGCCGCCGGCACTGTGCATGTGACGCTAAAATCGGCGGGCGGCACGACCGCGACGTCGGCGGCCGACCAGTTCACCTACATCGCCGCGCCTGTCTTGATCGACTACAGCGGGTTCCCTTTTGCTTTGACCCCGAATTTTGGGCCGTACGAAGGGGGCACCACAGTCACGATCAACGGTGCGAATCTAGCCAATGCCACGAAAGTGAATTTCGGGGCGATTGCGGGCACGATTGTCAGCGACACGGCCACGCAGATCGTTGCCATCAGCCCGGCGCAGCCCTTGGGCAGCATTGTCGACGTGACCGTGACCACCGCGGGGGGCACGTCGGACCTGTTGTACGGCGACCTGTTCCAATACACGCATGAGCCGCCTTATGTTTACGGCGTAAGTCCGCCGTCAGGCGACGTGGCGGGCGGGACAACGGTGACGATCACCGGACTGAACCTGCTGGGCGCGACGGAGGTGGATTTCGGCAGCGTCCTCGGCGGTCCCAAGGCCACGAGCTTTACCATCAACTCGCCGACACAGATCACGGCCACCAGCCCGGCGGAAACCGCCGGCACCGTGGACGTGACTGTGGTCACGCCGGGCGAACGGTCGGCTATTTCGGCGGCAGATCATTTTACGTATACGTCGAGCGCCGTCCCGACCGTCTCCAGCCTGAGCCCATCGTCGGGCTTGGTGGCGGGCGGGACCACCGTCACCATCACGGGGACGAACCTGACCGGCGCCACGGCGGTCGACTTCGGCTCGACCGCAGGCACGATTGTCCCCGGCACGGATACAGGCACGCAAATCGTAGCCACAAGCCCGGCTGGCGCCGCCGGCGCCGGCGCGGTCGACGTGACGGTGGTGACGCTCAACGGGACGTCGGCCACTTCGCCGGCCGACCAGTTCACTTACCAAGTGCCCGGCCCCGTCGTCTCCTTAATAAACCCAGCGTCGGGAGCTACGTCGGGTGGCACCATCGTGACCATCAGCGGTTCGAATTTGTCGGGCGCGACGGCGGTGAGTTTCGGCGGCACCCCGGCGACTAGCTTCACGGTCAATGCGAATGGAACGATTACCGCCACCAGCCCGGCGGGAACCACTGGCGCGGTGGACGTGACGGTCGTGACGGCGGGGGGCACGTCGGCCCTCTCGCCGTACGATCAGTTCCACTACGGCGCCGCGCCGACGATATCAGCCCTCATTGACGGCGGCAGCCTGATTCACAATCTGGGCCCGAGCAACACCCGCGGTTTCGGGCTCTACATTTTTGGCGGGAATCTGACCGGCGCCACGGAAGTGGATTTCGGCGCCGTGGCAGGCACAATTATCGACGACCGAGGAGCAGCAGAGGGGTCTATCTATGTCACGACCCCGTCCGAAGGCCCTGGCACGGTCGACGTGAGGGTCGTTACGCCGAGCGGCACGTCAGCGATTACCCCGGCCGACCAATTCACGTTTACCGCTGGGCCCTTCGTCACGAATGCGACATCGCATTTCATCGACGCTGGCCATGGCTTCTTTGGCGCAGACGGACCGCTGGCGGGTGGCACGCCGGTGCTCATTCAGGGCTACCATTTGAGCGATGTGACCGCGGTGAATTTCGGCAATACCCCGGCCGCCAGTTTTACGTATGACAGCTATTACGCGACGATCGTCGCCGTCAGCCCGCCGGGCGCTGCCGGCACGGTGAGCGTGACGGTGACTTCGCCGGAAGGGACCTCCACGGTCGCGCCGGCTCTAGATTTGTTCACCTACGTGCCGGCCCCGACCGTTTCCGGCATCAGTCCCGCGTCGGGTCCCTTGGCTGGCGGCAATAGCGTTGTGATTACTGGCACGAATTTGCTCGGCGCCACGGTGTATTTCGGCGGCCGCCCACTTACGAATTTCTTGGACTATTCTGATACTGACACCAGTATTCTAGTCGATGCCCCGGCGGGAGCATCTTTGGGCACGGTGGACGTGACCGTGGTAACTGATGGGGGCACGTCGCCGACGCCGTCGGCCGACCAATACACCTACCTGACGCCGCCCGTGCTCTCTGGATTGAGTACGTCGAATGGCGCGATTGCGGGCGGCACGACGGTGACGATCAGCGGCACTGCCTTGGCCGGCGCAACCGCCGTGGATTTCGGGGGCGTCGCGGGCACGATTATCCCCGGCACGAATACAGACGCTCAGATCATAGTCACCAGCCCCGCTGGTGCTGCCGGCACCGTCGACGTGACCGTGACGGCTCTCAACGGCACGTCGGCCATTTCATCGGCCGATCAGTTCACCTACGAAGGGCCACCCAGTATTAGTACCCAGGACACGAACTCGGGCCCTGTGAAGGGAGGCACGTTGGTGACGCTGACCGGCGCCAGCCTGGCAAACGCCACGGCAGTGGATTTCGGCGCCAACCCCGGCACGATTTTCAGCGACACGAATGGCCAAATCGTCGTCCTCAGTCCCGAGGCGACCGCGGATGCTGCTGGCACGGTCGGCGTGACCGTGATGACTCAGCATGGCACGTCGCCTTCCGGCCAGTTCGCGTTCACGTACGTGCTGCCCCCCGCCGTCACCGGGATTTCTCAATCTTCCGGTCCCGCGGCGGGTGGGACGTTGGTCACCATTTCCGGCGCAAATCTGTCGGGCGCGACGGCGGTCGATTTTGGCGGCACCCCAGCGACCAGTTTCATACGCGACGGCGACGGCCAGATCAGGGCCTTCAGCCCGGCGGGCGCCGGCAGCACCGTGGATGTGACGGTGGTTACGGTGGGCGGCACGTCGGCTACTTCGTCGGTCGACCAGTTCACCTACGTGGCTGCGCCTCACGTCTCGGCAATCAGTCCGGTGGCCGGTCCGACCTCAGGCGGCACACAAGTCACCATAACTGGCACGGATTTGGCCGGCGCTTCGCGGGTGGACTTCAGTGACGGTTTCGGCGATGACCGTGTCGGCACGATTGTCAGCGATACGAGCGGCCAGATTTTGGTCTCCAGTCCGTGGTTCTTCGGTTTTGCGGGTACCTTCGACGTGACGGTGACGACGATTGGTGGCACGTCGGCCACGTCCGCGGCCGACCAATTCACCTACGTGGACGCGCCGAGCGTCTCGGGCGTCAGCCCCGGCTTGGGGAACACCTTAGGCAGCAACATCGTGACGATCAATGGCGCAAATCTAGGGGGCGCCACGGCGGTGGACTTCGGCCAGCACGCGGGCACGATCCTCTACGATTCGGCCAATCAGATTCAGGTGGTCAGCCCCGCCGGCACCGCCGGTTTGGTCGACGTGACGGTGGTTGCGCCGGGCGGCACGTCGCCCACCTCATCGGCCGACCGGTTCCTTTACGTCGGTGCGCCGCTGGCTGTGGCCGATAGTTACACGGTAACCCCGAACACGACGCTGACGGTTGCCGCCGCCGGCGTGTTGGCCAACGATACGGATCCGCAACAATCACCGCTGACCGCGGAGCTGTTGGCCAATCCGTTGCACGGCGCCCTATCGTTTAACGGCGACGGCTCGTTTACGTATACTCCCGACAACGGATACGTCGGCGTGGATGGTTTCGTCTACCAGGCCGACAACGGAATCTTCGCCTCCGCGCCAACGACGGTTTCGCTGGCGATTGGGACGCTGACGGTGACCACCACCGCCGATAGCGGGCCCGGATCGTTGCGCCAAGCGATTTTGGATGCCAATGGCAAGCCGGGCCTCCCACATATAGTCCAGTTCGAGCTTCCGGCCGCGCCGCAAACGATCAATTTGCTTACTCCCTTGCCGGCCGCGACTGATCCCTTGACCGTCTCGCTCGATGCAACGCAGAACGTGACGGTCGCCCTATCGTCGGGCAGCACTTGGAATGACAACAACTCGCTGACCGTGACCGGCGCGGGAACGCTCACCTTGAGGGCGGGCATCGAGGGCCCGGGAAACCTGACGGTCGATGCCGGCAGCAGCTTGACGGCAAACCACATCGTTCAGGGCGCCTTGGTGATCGGCGGCACCGCGGACGCCCCCGCGATGTTGACCATCGCCGCGTCGGATTCTTCAGGCAATCCGCTGATTTCCGCGGCCGTAGCATCTTCGAGTAATAGCTCTATTTCGGCCCTGAGCAACAACGTTGCGGGTAATGCCGGCACTGAGGCGACCCTTGCCGAACGCCTAGCAGCGATTCGAGCCCGCCGCTTGGCGCAGCAACTTGCAGCGAGTCCGGTCTCGACAGGGGCCAATGATGCTTCGTCCGGAATTGCGCCTCCGCCGGTTGTCGTTTCCACGTTAGTCCCGACATCGGCAGCAATCCAAGAGGTCATTTCGACAGCGGCGGGCGTGAGTCCCATGATTTTCGTCCACGCGATGGTCCCCGTTGATGTAAATGCCAAATCGGCCGCCATCTCTACCGTGGTCAGTGGCAGTTTAGGCGCGCCGGTCGGTGAGAGTTCTTTTTCGATTCCCCTGGCCGATCCGATCGTCGCAACATCATCCGTCACGAGTCAGACGGGATCCGGCACAGTTCAAGGCGCGGCAGCCACGCGCAAGAGACTCGATGCGGATGCCGTTGCCGCGGCGTTCGGTTCGGACAATTGGGAATGGCTCGGTTCGGATCCGGTCGCGGGACCGACCTACTGCTCGATGGGCAATGTGGGCGGCCTCCTCTTGGGAGATGATTTGCTGGAAGCAATCGCCAAGAAATGGGGCAATTAAGAACAGAATGGAGGAGCCGAGCGGACGGGAAACCGCTTTACTCTGGCCCCACCTCGATCCGCGGAACTGCCTCACGTCCGCAGGCCTTGCCTGCGGCGGTCCGCCCGACCGACGTTGGCAAAAACTTCGGTCGATCCGACCGACGCGCGCAAGGTGGTTCGCCGTCACTCCAAAAATCAACTGCGACGTTGAATTGATGGCGGCAGGCGCATCGCGTTGCCCGCTTGCCCGCACCCCGCAGATTACTCCTTGCAATTTACCGCGCGGGGGGATAGACTCAGCACACTGCTCGGCTCTTAGACCCCTGGACGGGCCTCTGCCGTTGCCCCGGTCACTGCCGCCCAGAACCGTTTGGTCTGTGGTCGGTGATTCTTTCGTGATTGGGTTTCTTGCGCGAATTCTCCTCGCGATCGCGGTGCGCGGCGTATCGCAAATCTGCTCGGCTCTTGCCGCGATCTCGGTCGGAGTTGCTCAAACAAACCCTATGGAACGCCGCCGCACGCGCGTATTGCAAAACCGGAGAACGTCAGCGCCGACGCCAGCTCACTCGGTCTTCGTTGCCGGGAAAATCGCAAGAGCGAGCAGCGCGGTCTCTAAAACTTGTGGAGAATCTCATGGCTGGATCGAATCGGTTGGCGTCTCATCGCGGTAACATTCGGGCGAATGGCCGCCGTCGCAAGGCGCGGGGCGGCGATCGTCAGACGCGGTTGTCCGTCGAGCGATTGGAACAGCGAACGCTGTTGACCGCCAACTTTCTTCCGGGCGTGCCCGTTTGGCAGGCCCAGGGGCCGGCGCCCATCACAGGAGTGACTTACGCGACTCCCGATACGAGCGTCGGCGCCGTAGAAAGCATTCTTCCCGTGCCCACGGGCTCGGTGACTTACAATGTCCTGGGCTATTCTGTCACCGAGACGGTCTACACAATCTACGCCGGCACCGTCAACGGAGGCGTGTGGGAGGCAGACAATGTTACCGCCAGTACGTTGAACGCGATCAACTGGAGGCCGTTGAGCGATAACGAGCCTTCCCTCGGCGTCGCTTCGATGGCCTACGATCCACGACTCAAAACACTTTGGGTAGGAACCGGCTCTGTGAGCAGCGCCTATCGCCAAGGCGGTCCCGATGTCGGTCTTCTCAAGAGTACCGACAGCGGAACGACATGGACGCAACTGGGGACCGGTTTGGCTGGACAGCGCATCGTGACGGTCTTGCCGACCGCGAATTATGAAGGCGGACAGCAAGTGGTTTTCGCCGCGTCTTTGGACGGAGGCGGCATTCTGCGGAGCAATGACGGCGGCAAAAACTTTAACGCAGTGACCAAAGTTAGCTACCTCTTCGGGCAACCAGCGGGAACGTTGGCGGGCACTGCCACCGACATAGTCCAAGATCCAAACAACGCGAATCGCTTCTATGCCGCGCTAGCGGGGCAGGGCGTTTTTGAGAGCGACGATGATGGTTTGCACTGGGGATGGATTGATAACGGAATACCGCAGATGACCCAGGCTGAAGGTACGAAACTGGCTGCGGTCTACGACGGAACCACTCACCAAACGAATCTGTACGCGGTCACCGAAAAAGGCGGGAACGTGACCGGGGCCTGGATCACTCATCCGGTCGGGAACTACAGTCTCACCAATCAACCGCAATGGAGCGCCATCGGGACCGTGCCGGAGTCGAAGCCAGGCGACCCGACGACCGCCCCGCAGGCGGACGTCGGCTACGGGC